>NZ_JBRJGP010000008.1:0-186740 GCF_053628555.1 Roseovarius sp. MBR-79
GCCCTCCATTCAAGGTAGGACAATCGAATCATGCAACGCAAAACCCGTCAAGCGCTCCGCGAAAACCAAACCTGAAGATGTGTGCATCCCCTAGCCTCGCACGGGGGGGGCGCGCCGCGCGCGGGCGGCTTTCTGACGACCCAGCCCGCCACCCTCTGGTTCCTCGGATGCCTCGGTCTCTTCACCCTTGGCGTGACCGTGCTGGCCGAGGGGTTCGGGATCGGCACGCTCTCCACCTCGATGGTCAAGATCCTCGGCATGACACTTTGCCTGTGTCTGATCGCGGTGGCGATGGACGTGGTCTGGGGCTATTGCGGCATCCTCAGCCTTGGGCATTTCGCCTTTTTCGGGATCGGCGGCTATGCCATCGGCATGTGGCTGATGTATGCCCGCACCGAAGGCATCGTGACCGAGGCGCTTCTGTCGGCCCCGATTCCGCCCACCGAATCCGAGATCACCGACGCCATCGCCACGCAGATCTTCGGCGTGGTGGGCAGCAGCGAGTTGCCGGCACTCTGGGGCTTTGCCCATTCGCTGCCCTTGCAACTGGCGATGGTGGTGCTGGTGCCGGGTCTTCTGGCGCTGGTTTTCGGTTGGCTGGCCTTCCGAAGCCGCGTCACCGGCGTTTACCTGTCGATCCTCACGCAGGCGATGACGCTGGCCCTGTCGCTCTACCTTTTCCAGAACGACAGCGGGCTGCGCGGCAATAACGGTCTCTCGGGGCTGCAAAACATCCCCGGTCTGGATCACCTGCCGCAGGCGACCCTCTCGCTGTGGTTCTTCTGGGCCTCGGCGGCGGCGCTCGGGCTTGGCTACCTGTTCTTCGCCTGGCTGGTTTCGGGCAAGTTCGGCTCGGTTATCCGCGCGATTCGCGACAACGAGGCGCGGGTGCGGTTTCTCGGCTACGAGGTGGAGCATTACAAGCTGGTGGTATTCACGCTCACCGCGGTGGTCGCGGGGCTCGCCGGGGCGCTCTACTATCCGCAGGCGGGTATCGTGAACCCGGCGGAGATTGCGCCCATCGCGTCCATTTACCTCGCCGTCTGGGTCGCCATTGGCGGGCGCGGGCGTCTGTATGGCGCGGTGATCGGCGCGGCGGTGGTCAGCCTCGCCTCAAGCTGGTTCACCGGCGGCGGCGCGCCCGCGATCGACCTTGGCTTCTACACCATCAACTGGACCGACTGGTGGCTGGTGCTTTTGGGCTTCGGCTTTGTCGCGGTCACGCTCTTCCTTCCGCGCGGCATCGGCGGGCTGTTCGACCGGCTGGTGAGGAAATCATGAGCGCGCTGCTCGAAGTCTCGGGCGTGTCGGTCACCTTCGACGGGTTCCGCGCCATCAACAACCTCTCCATTTCCATCCCCGAAACCGGGCTGCGCGCGATCATCGGACCCAACGGCGCGGGCAAGACGACCTTCATGGATATCGTCACAGGCAAGACAAGGCCTGACGAGGGCCGGGTGATCTGGGGCGAGAAATCCATCTCGCTTCTGGGGATGAGCGAGAGCGCCATCGCGCAGGCGGGCATCGGGCGCAAATTCCAGAAGCCCACGGTGTTCGAGGCGCAAAGCGTGCGCGACAACCTTGCCATGGCCCTGCGCGCCCCGCGCGGGCCGTTCGAGGTGTTGCGTGCCCGCCGCTCGCGCGCCGCCGATGACCGCATCCACGATCTGGCCGAGGAAATCGGTCTTGCCGATGCTCTGCCCCGCCCTGCCGGAGAGTTGAGCCACGGGCAGAAGCAATGGCTGGAAATCGGCATGTTGCTGGCGCAGGACCCGGCGCTTTTGCTGGTGGACGAACCCGCCGCCGGGATGACCCCCGCCGAGCGCGAGCACACCACCGATATCCTGAAACGCGCGGCTGAAACCCGCGCCGTTGTGGTGATCGAACATGACATGGAATTCGTGCGCCGCCTCGATTGCCGGGTGACGGTGCTGCACGAGGGCGCGGTTCTGGCCGAGGGCAGTCTGGATCACGTCACCCGCAATCAACAGGTGATCGATGTCTATCTGGGGAGATGAGCCATGCTGAGTGTCGAGAACCTGACATTGCATTACGGCGCGTCGCAGATCCTGCACGGCGTCAGCCTGAGCGCGCGGCCCGGCGCGGTGACGGCGGTGATGGGCACCAACGGGGTGGGCAAGACCAGCCTCCTCAAGGCCATCGCCGGGCGGCACCCCTGGTCGGGCGGGCGGATTTCCCTAGATGGGCGCGAGTTGCCCCACCTCACCGCCGCGCAGGCCGCACAATCCGGCATCGCCTATGTGCCGCAGGGGCGCGAGGTATTCCCGCTGCTGACCGTGACCGAAAACCTGCAAACCGGCTTTGCCTGCCTGCCGAAATCAGAGCATCGGATTCCGCCGCGCATCCATGATCTGTTTCCGGTGTTGGCGCAGATGAAGGACCGGCGCGGTGGCGATCTGTCGGGCGGCCAGCAACAGCAACTGGCCATCGCGCGGGCCCTGATCGCGCGGCCCCGCGTGCTTTTGCTCGATGAGCCGACCGAGGGGATCCAGCCCAATATCATCCAGCAGATCGGCGACGTGATCCGGCTTTTGCGCGACGAGGGCGAGATCGCCATTGTTCTGGTCGAGCAATATTTCGATTTCGCCTACGGGCTTGCGGACGAGATCGTGGTGCTCAATCGCGGCGAGGTGCGCCTGTCAGAGCCCGCGGCGACGGTGGATCGTGCGCGGCTCTTGCGCGAAGTGTCCATTTGATGGGCGGTCTGCCGGTTTTTCGGGCAACCCGGTGTGTGAGCGCCGCCCTGAGCGGGGCGCAGGTCCGGCCCTGTCTGGCGGTCGGTCACGGCTTGGCTAGGCTGGTCGCGAAAGGAACGCCCCGAACATGACTGCCCTACCCGCCCCCGTCCTTCAACGCTCTCACGGGTGCGCGCTTGTGTCATTTGTCCCCGGTCCGGGCGGAGCGCGGCTCGACCGGCGCTTTCAGAAGGGGTCGGCCAAGGCCTTCGTGCATCCGGGCGCATCGGGGCCGGAGGTGGTGTTTCTCAACACATCCGGCGGGCTTGCCGGGGGCGACCGGCTGTCGCTCTCGCTCGATCTTGGGCCGGGCTGCCGTGCCACGGCCACCACGCAGACCGCCGAACGGGCCTATCGTAGCACCGGTGGAGCGGCGCGCGTCGAGGTGCGGCATGTGGTGGGGGCGGGCGCGCATCTGGATTGGCTGCCACAGGAAACGATCCTGTTCGATCAAAGCGATCTTGCGCGTGAGACAGTGATCGACCTTGCGCCGGATGCGTCTTGCCTGATGCTGGAAACGGTGGTCCTTGGCCGCGCGGCGATGGGCGAGACGGTCACGCGCACCACCCTGCGCGACACCCGCCGCATCACCCGTGCGGGCAAGCCGGTTCTGATCGAGCCGCTGCACCTGTCCACCCAAGCCCTGACCGCCGGCCCCGCGATCCTGAACGGCGCGCGCGCCTTTGCCACGCTGGCGCTGGTAAGGCAGGGGGCCGAAGATGCCGTGGGTTGCGCCCGCGCGGCGCTGACCGAAGAGGGCGTGACCGGCGGTGCCTCGGGCTTTGACGGCAAGCTGGTGATCCGGCTCATGGCGGGCGACGGCTGGCCCCTGCGCCGTCAGGTGATGCGGCTTTTGCGCGCCTTGCGCCCCGGCCCCTTGCCCCGCGTCTGGCAGATTTAGGAGAGATACGCGATGAACCTCACCCCCCGCGAAAAGGACAAGCTGCTGATCAGCCTCGCCGCCATGGTGGCGCGGGCGCGGCGCGCGCGCGGCGTGCGGCTCAATCACCCCGAGGCGGTGGCGTTGATCACCGATTTCGTGGTCGAGGGCGCGCGCGAGGGCCGCACGGTGGCCGATCTGATGGAGGCGGGCGCGCATGTCGTCACCGCCGATCAGTGCATGGCGGGCATCGCGCAGATGATCCATTCCGTGCAGGTCGAGGCGACCTTTCCCGACGGCACCAAGCTTGTCACCGTCCACGATCCCATCCGCTGAAAGGACAAACCCATGCGCTACCTTCTTCCCATTCTGTTCCTGCCGACGCTCGCCCATGCCCATGCAGGGCCGCATCTGCACCCGCATGGCATAGATGCGATGTGGCTGATCCCCGTCGCCGCGCTGGCGCTGGCCGGGGGCTATGCACTGGCCCGGTGGCGCAAATGATCCCCGGCGAACTGTTTCCCGCCGAGGGCGAGATCACGCTGAACGCAGGCGCGCCCGTGACCGTGCTCATGGTCGCCAATACCGGCGACCGGCCCGTGCAGGTGGGCAGCCATTACCATTTCGCCGAGGCCAATCCGGGGCTGTCCTTTGACCGTTTGGCGGCGCGCGGGCAGCGGTTGGACATCCCCGCAGGCACCGCCGTGCGCTTCGAGCCGGGGCAGCGGCGCGAGGTGCGTCTTGTGCCCTATGGCGGCGCGCGGCGGGTGTTCGGGTTCAACGGGCAGGTGATGGGAGACCTCTGACATGGCCACATCCATCCCCCGCGCCGCCTATGCCGCCATGTATGGCCCCACCACGGGCGACCGGCTGCGGCTGGGCGATACCGATCTGATCATCGAGGTGGAGCGCGATCTGACCACCTATGGCGAAGAGGTGAAATTCGGCGGCGGCAAGGTGATCCGCGACGGCATGGGCCAGAGCCAGACCACCCGCGCCGAAGGGGCGGTGGATACCGTCATCACCAACGCGCTGATCGTCGATCATCAGGGGATCACCAAGGCCGATGTCGGGCTACGCGACGGCCTCATCGCCGGGATCGGCAAGGCCGGGAACCCCGACACGCAACCCGGCGTCGATATCATCATCGGGCCGGGAACCGAGATCATTGCCGGAGAGGGGCGCATCCTCACCGCCGGGGGCTTTGACGCGCATATCCATTTCATCTGCCCGCAGCAGATCGACGACGCGCTGCATTCCGGCATCACCACCATGCTGGGTGGGGGCACCGGCCCCGCGCATGGCACGCTCGCCACCACCTGCACCCCCGGCGCATTCCATATCGGGCGGATGTTGCAGGCGGCGGATGCCTTTCCGATGAACCTCGGCTTTGCGGGCAAGGGCAATGCCAGCCTGCCGGGTGCCCTGATCGAGCAGGTCCACGCCGGGGCCTGCGCGCTGAAATTGCACGAGGATTGGGGCACGACACCGGCCGCCATCGACAATTGCCTGAGTGTCGCCGACGATATGGATGTGCAGGTGATGATCCACACCGATACGCTGAATGAAAGCGGTTTCGTGGAAAACACCCTTGCCGCTTTCAAGGGCCGCACCATCCACGCCTATCACACCGAGGGTGCGGGCGGCGGCCATGCGCCCGACATCATGAAGGTGGTGGGGTCGCAAAACGTGATCCCGTCCTCGACCAACCCGACCATGCCCTATACCGTCAACACGATCGAGGAGCACCTCGACATGCTGATGGTCTGTCATCATCTTGACCGGGCGATCCCCGAGGATGTGGCCTTTGCCGAGAGCCGCATCCGCCGCGAGACCATCGCCGCCGAGGATATCCTGCACGACATGGGCGCGTTTTCGGTCATGGCGTCGGACAGTCAGGCGATGGGGCGCGTGGGTGAGGTGATCATCCGCACCTGGCAGACGGCATCGAAAATGCGCCAGCAACGCGGGCGGCTGGCCGAAGAGACGGGCGATAATGACAATATGCGGGTGAAACGCTATATCGCCAAATACACCATCAACCCCGCCATCGCCCACGGGATCAGCGCCCATATCGGCAGCATCGCCCCCGGCAAGCGCGCCGATCTGGTGCTGTGGGACCCGGCCTTTTTCGGCGCGAAACCGGAAATGGTGCTGATGGGCGGCACCATCGTTCTGGCGCAGATGGGCGACCCCAACGGCTCCATCCCCGCGCAGCCGGTGCATTCGCGGCCGATGTTCGGGGCGTTCGGGCGGTCGGTCGAGCGGTCCTCGGTCTTGTTCGTCAGTGCGGCGGCGCAGGCGGATGGGATTGGCGCGGCGCTGGGGCTCGCCAAGGACACCGTGGCGGTCGGCAATACCCGCAAGATCACCAAGCGCGACATGATCCACAACAGCCTGACCCCCGAGATCGAGGTTGACCCCGAGACCTACGAGGTGCGCGCCAATGGCGAGGTGCTGACCTGCGCCCCGGCCAGCGAATTGCCGCTGGCGCAGCGATATTTCCTGTTCTGAGAGGGACCCATGACCGACCTGCCAACGGCCCGCCACCTCCTGCCCCATGCCCCCGAGAGCGTGGCCGATACGGTCGTGCTCGACTATGACGCACGGCTGATGCGGCGCAAGCGGTTGGTGGGGCGGGGCGGCCTTGCCTTTCTGGTCGATCTGGCAGAGGTGACGAACCTTGACGATCACTGGGGCTTTGCGCTCGACGATGGCCGCGCGGTGGCGGTGGAACCGGCCCCCGAGGCGCTGGTAGAGGTGCGCGGTGATCTGGCGCGGCTGGCCTGGCATATCGGCAACCGGCACACGCCCTGCCAGATCGGCGCGGATCACCTGACGATCCGCCGTGATCATGTGATCGAGGCGATGCTGGCGCGGCTTGGCGCGACCCTGACCCCCGTCACCGGCCCATTCCGCCCCGAAGGCGGGGCCTATGGCAAGGGCCGCACGATGGGCCACGATCATGGGGGCCACGATCACGGTGGCCACGATCACGGCCACGCCCACCACAGCCACGCCTGATGCTCTCCCCCGCGCATCTCACGCTTGTGCAATGGCTTTCCCCGGCCTTCCCGACCGGGGCCTTCGCCTATTCCCACGGGCTGGAGACCGAGATCGCCATGGGCACGGTGCAGGACGCGGCAAGCCTTGAGATTTGGCTGGGTAATATCCTCCGGTTCGGCGCGGGCTGGCAGGATGCGGTTTTGTTGGCGTTGGCACTGGAGGGCGATTGCGACGCGCTCGACGATCTTGCCCGCGCGCTGCAAGCTTCGGCCGAGCGGCTGCGCGAGAGCCGCGAGCAGGGCGCGGCGCTGGCGCGTTGCGTGGCGGGGATCAGCGGGCGCGACATGCCTGCGCGCCTGCTGCCCGTGGCGGTGGCCGAGGCCGCGCGCGCGCTCGATCTGCCCGCACGGGACGTGATCGCGCTTTATCTGCACGGCTTTGCCGGAAACCTTGTGACCATCGCCATCCGCCACGTGCCGCTTGGCCAGACCGAAGGGCAAGCGGTTCTGGCGCAGCTTTTGCCGGAGGTTCACGCGCTGGCAGAGCGCGCCGCCCGCGCCATGCTGGACGAGATCGGCACCTGCGCGCTGGCGGGGGATCTGGCGGCGCTGCGGCACGAAACCATGGAGGTGAGGATATTCCGCACATGACAAGCAAGAAGATGAACGGCCCGCTGCGTGTGGGCATCGGCGGCCCGGTGGGCGCGGGCAAGACCACGCTGACGGCGGCGCTCGCCCGCGCGCTCGCCCCGCGCCTGTCGATGGCGGTGATCACCAATGACATCTACACCCGCGAGGACGCGGAGTTCCTGATGCGCGCACAGGTGCTGCCCGCAAGCCGCATCCGGGGCGTGGAAACCGGCGGCTGCCCGCATACCGCGATCCGCGAGGATGCGAGCATCAATCTGGCGGCGGTGGATGACCTCAACGCAGCCTTCCCCGATCTCGACCTGATCCTGATCGAATCGGGCGGCGACAATCTGGCGGCCACCTTCAGCCCCGAACTGGCGGACCTGACGATCTATGTCATCGACACCGCCGCAGGTCAGGACATCCCGCGCAAACGCGGGCCGGGGCTGACGAAATCCGACCTTCTGGTGGTCAACAAGACCGATCTGGCCCCCCATGTCGGCGTCGATCTGGCGCAGCTTGAGGCCGATACGGCCCGTGCGCGCGGCACGCGGCCCTATGTGATGGCCGGGTTGCGCGACGGGCTCGGGGTGTCGGCAATTTCGGCGTTTCTCCTGCGCGAGGGCGGGCTTGTGCTCCGGTCGGGCAGTGCGACCGGGACAGATGCGCGCGCGCCCGCCATGCCCCGTGTCTCAGTCGAGTAGCCTCCTCAGATACGCGCCATAGGCGTTCTTGGCAAAGACATCGGCGCGCCGGGCCACGGCCTCGGCGTCGATCCAGCCCTGTTGATAGGCGATCTCCTCGAGGCAGCCGGTCTGCAAGCCCTGGCGCTCCTGAAGTGTGCGCACGAAATTGCCAGCATCGAGCAAGCTGCCATGGGTGCCGGTGTCGAGCCAGGCATAGCCGCGCCCCATCTTTTCCACATGCAGCTTGCCCGCTTTGAGATAGAGTTCCAGAAGCGACGTGATTTCCAGCTCACCGCGTGCCGAGGGGCGCACCTCGCGCGCAAGGCGTGGCGCGTCGCCGTCGAGAAAATAAAGTCCGGTGACCGCATATCGCGAGGGCGGATCGGCGGGTTTCTCGATGATTTCGCGGGCGCGGCCATCGGCGTCAAAACCCACCACACCATACCGTTCAGGATCGGAGACGTGATAGCCAAAGACCGTGCCGCCATCGCGCCGCGCATCCGCCTCGGCCAGAAGCGGCGGCAGACCGTGCCCGAAAAAGATGTTGTCGCCCAGCACCATCGCCGAGGGCGCGCCGCCCAGAAAATCCTCGGTCAGCGTATAGGCCTGCGCCAGCCCGTCGGGGCTGGGTTGCGTGACATAGTCGAGCGAGATGCCCCATTGGCCCCCGTCGCCCAGCGCGGTCCGGAATTGTGCCTGGTCCTGCGGCGTGGTGATCACGGCGATATCGCGGATACCCGCAAGCATCAGCACCGAGAGCGGGTAATAGATCATCGGCTTGTCGTAGATCGGCAGAAGCTGTTTCGACAGGCCCATGGTGATCGGGTAGAGCCGCGTGCCGGAGCCGCCAGCGAGGATGATGCCTTTGCGGTCGCTCATGTCTGGATCACTCCGATTTCCTTGAGAATTTCTGGCACGGCCGCGCGCCAGTCCGGCCGCGAGACGCCAAAGGCCGCCTCGGTCGTCCGGCAATCGAGACGCGAGTTGAGCGGGCGGGCGGCAGGGGTGGGATAGTCTGCGGTCGGGATGCCGGTCACGGCCACGTCGCGCCCGGCGGCGGCCAGGATCGCCTCGGCAAAGTCGTGCCATGAGACGTCCGGCGCGCCCGAGAAATGGTAGGTGCCGCTGAGGGCGGGATCCGTGCAGAGGCGATCGGCAATGGTCAGGCAGGCATGGGCGATGGCACCTGCCGGGGTCGGCCCGCCGATCTGGTCGTTGACGATGGCAAGCGCGGTGCGCGTGTCGGACAGCCGCAGCATGGTCTTGAGAAAGTTGGTGCCATGGGCCGAGAACACCCAGGAGGTGCGCAAGATGACATGCGCCGCGCCGCTGTCTTGAATACCGATCTCGCCCCTGAGCTTGCTGCGGCCATAGGCATTGAGCGGGGCGGTGGGGGCCTGCGCCGCGCGGGGCGCATCGCCGCTGCCGTCGAAGACATAATCGGTCGAGATATGCACCAGCGGGATACCGAGTGTCGCGCAGGCACGCGCCATGGCCGCCGGGGCCTCGGCATTGATGCGCGTGGCAAGCGGTTCTTCCGATTCGGCCCGATCAACCTGGGTAAAGGCGGCGGCATTGATGACCGCACGCGGTGCGTTCCGGGCGATGGCGGCGGCGCAGCTTTCGGGATCGGCAAGATCAGCCTGCGTGCGCCCCAGGCAGAGTGCACCGGGCGCACCCCGCGCGATTTCGCAGGCGACCTGCCCGGTCCGGCCAAAAACCAGAAGGCTCATGCGTGCGTCCCCACCCGGCTGCCCACGCCATCGACCGCAAGGAGCGGCTGCCACCAGTCCGGGTTGTCGAGATACCAGCGCACCGTGCGCCGCAACCCGTCCTCGACCGTGACTGAAGGCCGCCAGCCCAGGTCGCGGGTGATGCGTTCCGGGTCGATCGCATAGCGCGCGTCATGGCCGGGCCGGTCAGTGACGAATTCCACGAGGTCACGGTACGGGCCGTCGCGGCGCGGGGCCATCTCGTCCATGATATCGCAGATCGTGTGAACGAGGTCGATATTGCGCCGCTCGTTATGCCCGCCGATATTGTAGCTGCGCCCCGGTTCGCCCTTGGCCACCGCAAGCAGCAGCGCGTCGGCGTGATCCTCCACGTAAAGCCAGTCGCGCACATTCTCGCCCTGTCCATAAACCGGGATCGCGCGCCCGTGAAGGGCGTTGAGGATCACCTTGGGGATGAGTTTTTCCGGAAAATGGTAGGGGCCGTAATTGTTCGAGCAGTTGGTCAGCACCACCGGCAGGCCATAGGTATGATACCATGCTCGCACCAGATGGTCCGAGGCTGCCTTGGACGCCGAATAGGGGCTGCGCGGATCGTAGGGCATCGTTTCGGTGAAGAGGCCCGTTGGGCCAAGGCTGCCATAGACTTCATCGGTCGAGATGTGGTGGAACCGGAAGGTTTCGGGCCGTCCGGCGCGCTGCCAATGGCCGCGCGCGGCCTCCAGCAGCGTGTAGGTGCCTGTGATATTGGTCTCGATGAAGTCCCCCGGCCCGTCGATGGAGCGGTCGACATGGCTCTCGGCGGCAAGGTGCATGACCGCATCCGGCGCGGTTTCGGCCATGATCCGCTCGACCGCCGCGCGGTCGCGGATGTCGGCATGGACAAATCGGTAGAGCGGGTTTCGGGCCACCATCGCGACGTTTTCGGGACGGCCGGCATAGGTGAGCGCATCGAGATTGGTCACGCGATGGCCACGCGCCACTGCAAGGCGCACCACCGCCGATCCGATGAAGCCGCAGCCGCCCGTGACAAGCAGGTTCACCTCCTCAGCCCTCCCATGTGAAATATGCAGGCAAATCGCGCAGGCGTGGGGCGGCGGCGTCCTTGTCCGACAGGATCGGCGGCGCGTTGAGCCCCCAGTCGATGCCGAGATCGGGATCGTCAAAGCGCACCGCCGCGTCGCATTGGGGCGCGTAGTAATCCGAGCATTTGTAGATGATTTCCGTCTCGGGCTGTCGGGTGACGAAGCCGTGGAGGAAACCTGCCGGAATAAGCAATTGCCGCCCGTTCTCGAAGCTCAGATCGACACCCACCCAGTGTCCGTAGGTCGGGCTGCCATGGCGGATATCGACCGCGACATCGTAAAGCGCGCCCCGCCCGCAACGCACCAGCTTGGCCTGTGCATGGGGCGGGGTCTGGAAATGCAGGCCGCGCAACGTGCCCGGCGCAGTGGAGAGCGAGTGATTGTCCTGCACGAAATTGGTCTCGATGCCCTGTTGCGCGAGGCTGCGGCGGTTCCAGCTTTCGCTGAAAAAGCCGCGACCGTCGCCGAAACGGGGCGGCGTCAGGACCAGCACGCCGGGCAGCGATGTCGTTTCGATGATCATGACGGGTCCTGGCTTGTTTCCGAGCGCTGCAAACGACGGAACAGGCACCGTTTCAGGCGAGTCTCGTCGTGCTGTTACGCGCGTTCATACTGAACCCTTCCTCATATTGGAATGCCGGAATTGGACAGCATCCGTGGCGCATGGTGCCGTGAGGTGCGGCGCGCCGGACGGAGCGTCCTCAGCGGGGGCCTTTCCGTCGATCGGCAAGGCCTGTGGCATCAGGGCCCGCATCGTCACGGCCGCCTTTCGGGTCTGTAAGCGGGCCTCGAGCCGTCTTGGAATGGCGCCGTGTTGCGCGACACCGCTGTCATGCCCTCTGCTTCGGCGATCACCCGCGCGATACGCTGGCCGATGGCACGGCTGCCCTTCATCGACGGATGGATCCGGTCAACCGCGTGATAGGAAAGGTCGCCGAACGGCACGAGATCGGCCAGAGGCACGAAGTGCACGCCGATGTCCAACGCCGCGAGACGCGCCACGCGGGTATCCATCTCGTGGCCTTCGTCCACGCAATGCTCGATCGGCGAATTGACCCCCGGTGTGCGCAGGTAGCCCACGAAAATCACCTGAGCGCCCGATTGCCTAAGCCGCGAGACAAGGCCGGGTATCGCGCCGCGCCGCCCGTCGCGCGAAATCAGCCGGTCCATTCGCCGCTCGCAGCGCGAGCAGCCGCAACCAAGCCAGAGATCGTTGCCGCCGCCGTTGAGCACGACCCAATCCCAGCTGCCGCCGCGGTGCTGTTTGGGAATGCTGAGGCCGATGGCCCCCGTGATCGGCAGCTTGTAGAAAAACCGCGCCCCGGCGATGGAATTGTCAACAACCGGCTCGCCCAGGGCCTGTCGCAGCGCGGTGCCGACGGAATGGCCCGTCAGCTTGTGCATGGCGAAAAGCGAATCACCCATCATCAGGATGCGCGCCCGCCCCTCGGCAAGGGAGGGGCCCGCAGGCAGCGCAGCGAACAGAATCAGAGCGGTCAGGACCCGTGCGAACATCTCGCCTCCCCAGAGCAAATCCGTCCCACCCGTCTGGGACCATATCAGACTCTCGCAAAAAGATGAACAAAAGGTGGACAACACACTGTTTCCGGACCGGCGCTGTCCATGCTGGCCTGGTTTGTCCGGGTCCGGGGAAATCGGGGCACCTGCGATCAAGCAGATCAGGGGCGCGGCACCGCGCGCCGCGTGAAGCGCTCCACAAACCGCGCCCGCGCATCGGGCAGGGACCGGTTTCCAAGGTGCGGTGCCAGATGGTGACGCAGGAAATGCCCCGTTACATCAAGCCCCTGCGCTATTTCGGCGTCGGGAGCCGGCCCTTGCCCCAATAGGCAGGGCGGCAGCGGCAAAAGCCGGTCGGCCCAGTCTCCCGCCCCCGCGCGCGACACCGCGCGCCCGGTTTTCGGGGATATGTAACTCAGATCATTGGCCTCTTTCCCCATCACCGCGCAGGCCCGCAGATCAAGGCCAAAGCCCATCTCCTCCAGCAGCAATAGTTCCCACTGCAAATAGGCCAGCGGCCAGATCCCGGGCTGATCGAGAAGATCGAGCAATATCAGGCTATGGCGATAAAGCACCGGATGAGCCTCGCGCTCGGGCAGCGCGAACAGCAACAGCGCACAGACCGCATTCAGCCCCGCCAGGGCCAGCCGCTCGCCCATGGTCCAGGCCCGCGATCTGACCGGCTCGACCCGGAATGTGCCCAGGTGATCCTCAAGCCGCGCCCGCCACTCCAGATCGACCTGCGCACCGGGTTGCAGCACCGGCGTCATCCGCCGCGACGCGCCGCCCCTTACCAGGCCCGCGTGCCGTCCGTGCGTCTCGGTAAAGACCTCAACGATGACAGAGCCTTCGCCGTGGCGCCGGAGGCCCAGAAGGATGCCCTGGTCGCGCCACTCCATCGCTCAGCCCGCCAGCCCCGGTTCATCGAGCATGTGCCGTCCGGCACGGTCCTCCACCTCGATCACCCAGAGGTCGGGATCATAGCCCCGCTGTCGGCCGATCGTCGCATCCACCTCGGTCTCGGTCCCCTCGGCCAGCACGAGCCAGCGCCGCTCCCCGCTCATCAGATCGACCGACCGGTGATAGACCGCCGCCTTGCCGTCCAGCGTGTTGATCTTCACGAGGACCGCGCCCGCGCCGTCATCCCCATGGGCAACGACGAACCCCGGTATCTCCGCCAGCCGCAACCGCGCGAGATAGGCATCGACCCAGAAGCGCGCCGTCAGCCGTGGTACCATCCCCGCCCCTTCATCGTTCTGCAAATACTCCTGCCGGAGGCGTCCGACCGTGCCATCAGGCCGATCCGTCGCGGAAATCGAGCCCCATTTCATTGTAGCGCTCGGCCTCGTCCATCCAGTTTTCGCGCACCTTGACCTGAAGGAAAAGATGCACGGGTCGCCCGAGGAATTCGGCAATCTCGGCACGCGCGGCCTGTGATACGGCCTTGATCGTCTCGCCCTTGTGGCCCAGCACGATCCCCTTGTGCCCGGCGCGGATCACGTAGATGATCTGGTCGATCCGGGCCGAGCCATCCTTGCGGTCCTCCCAGTTTTCGGTCTCGACGGTGAGCTGATAGGGCAATTCCTGATGAAGCCGCAGCGTGAGCTTTTCGCGGGTCATCTCGGCGGCGATCATCCGCATCGGCAGATCTGCGATCTGGTCCTCGGGGTAAAGCCATGGCCCCTCGGGCACCGCCTCCGCCAGCCATCGGCGCAGATCCTCGACCCCGTGGCCGCGCTCGGCCGAGATCAGGAATGTCTGCTCGAAGGCCCGCCGCTCGTTCATGTCCTTGGTCAGCGCCAGCAGCCGCGGCGCCTCGACGCGGTCGATCTTGTTGATGGCAAGCACGATCCTGCGGCCCTGCGGCAGATCGGCCAGCCCCTCAAGGATGCGCTCCACCCCCTCGGTCACGCCGCGATGCGCCTCGATCAGCAACACCACGATATCGGCATCCGCAGCGCCCCCCCAGGCCGCCTTGACCATCGCCCGGTCAAGCCGCCGGCGCGGCTGAAACAGGCCCGGCGTATCGACGAAAACAAGCTGGCTCTGTCCCTCCATCGCCACGCCCCGGATGCGCGCGCGGGTGGTCTGCACCTTGTGCGTGACAATGCTGACCTTGGCCCCCACCATGCGGTTGAGAAGCGTGGACTTGCCCGCATTGGGCTCTCCGATCAGGGCGACGAATCCGGCTCGGGTGGTCATGGGCATCCTTGGTCCAGTGTTGTCGGAATGCCCATCCATCAAGGTCCAGGGCGCGGCTGATACTCTTGGACCAGACCCTGCCTTTCCGCAAGCGGACAATCGAACAGGACGGGGCAATGTCCCGCCTGCGCGCGTGCCGCGGGGCGTTGAGCGGCCCTTGTCACAAGAGCATGTTGTGTGATCCGGCAGGTTCCATCTTGTGAAAGCCTGCGGACAAGCCCTCAGAGCGAGGGGCGCAAGACGTGGCCGGCATAGGCCAGCGCCAGCCGCTCCACCGCCTGTTCGGGCGGCAGTTCCTCGCTTTCGCCGGTGCGCCGCGAGGTGAGTTCCACCACCCCGTTCCTGAGGCCGCGCGGCCCCACGGTGATCCGCCAGGGCAGGCCAATGAGGTCCATCGTCGCAAATTTGCCGCCCGCCCGCTCGTCGCGGTCATCGTAAAGCGGCTCCAGCCCCAGCGCCTCGAGGGACGCGTAAATCGCCTCGCAGGCGGCATCGGCCTCTGCGTCGCCCTGCTTGAGGTTGACGATCCCGGCATGGAAAGGCGTCACGCCCTCGGGCCAGATGATACCCCGCTCGTCATGGCTTGCCTCGATGATCGCGCCGACAAGGCGGCTCACGCCGATCCCGTGGCTGCCCATGTGGACCGGAACGGCCTTGCCATCCGGGCCTTGGACGTTGGCGCCCATCGGATCGGAATACTTGGTGCCGAAATAGAAGATCTGCCCCACCTCGATGCCGCGCGCCACGCGGCGACGCTCTTCGGGGATGGCGTTGAACAGCGCCTCGTCATGGGTCTCGTCGGTGCGGGCGTAGCGCGAGGTGAATTCCTCGAGCACGGCGCGGCACTGCGCCGGATCGGCATAGTCGATCACCCGCTCGCCGAACCGCAGATCGGTGATGGCACTGTCATAGAACACCTCGGATTCACCGGTCTCGGCGAGGACAAGGAATTCATGCGTGTCGTCGCCGCCGATGGGGCCGCTGTCGGCGCGCATCGGAATCGCCTGGAGCCCCATCCGCTCATAGGTGCGCAGGTAGCTGACAAGGTGGCGGTTATAGCTGTGCAGCGCGTCCTCTTTCGTGAGGTCGAAATTGTAGCCGTCCTTCATCAGGAATTCGCGGCCGCGCATCACGCCGAAGCGCGGGCGCACCTCGTCGCGGAATTTCCACTGGATATGGTAGAGCGTCAGCGGCAGGTCGCGGTAGCTGCCGACATGGGCACGGAAAATGTCGGTGATCAGCTCCTCGTTGGTGGGACCATAGAGCATGTCGCGCTCGTGCCGGTCACGGATGCGCAGCATCTCGGGACCGTAAGCGTCATAGCGCCCGCTCTCGCGCCAGAGATCGGCCGATTGCAGCGTCGGCATCAGCATCGGGATATGACCCGCGCGCACTTGTTCCTCGTGGACGATGTTTTCCAGCTTGCGCAGAACCTTGAAGCCCAGGGGCAACCAGGAATAGATGCCTGCGCTGGCCTGCTTGATCATGCCGGCGCGCAGCATCAGGCGATGGCTGGCGATCTGCGCCTCGGCGGGGGTCTCCTTGAGGACGGGCAGGAAATAGCGGCTCAGTCGCATGGGTGGGCCTTTTGGCTGGGGGCGGAAACTCGCCGCGACTTCTAGACGGGAACAGCCGGGGGGGCAAGGCGGCGCGCGCCCGGCCCCGGCCCGCGCGCTCAGACGAAATCGATCATCAGGTCCAGCCCCGCCGTGCTTGTGACCCCGACCAGTTCGAATGAATCCGCCCCGAAATCAAACGCCACGTTCCCCGACACGCCGAGCGCGGCGAAGGTCGTCACCACCTGCGCCGCGGTCAGGCTGCCCGCCCACAGGTCGCTGTCGAGTGCCAGCCGGTCGCCCTGTCCGGCGCTGAAGCCCTGGAAAAGATCCACGCCGCCGCCGGTGTTGAAGACGAACGTATCCGCCCCCGTCCCGCCCCAGAGCGTATCGGCCCCGGCCCCGCCATCCAGCCGGTCATCGCCCCCCGCGCCGAAGAGCAGGTCATTGCCCGCGCCACCAAAGAGCGTGTCATTGCCCAGCCCGCCCGAGACGGTGTCATTATCCGCGCCGCCATCGAGCAGGTCATCGCCGATGCCGCCGCCAAGCTGGTCCTGCCCGGTGCCGCCGAGGAGCGTGTCGTTCCCGGTGCCCCCCCAAAGCGTGTCGAGACCTGCGCCGCCGTCGAGCAGATCATCGTCGTCACCGCCGCCCAACAGGTCGTTGCCGCCGTCGCCGCGCAACGTATCACTGCCGCGCCCGCCCCAGATCTCGTCGGCCCCGAGGCCGCCTTCGGCAGAGTCATGGCCGTCGAAAAGGCCGATCGTGTCATTGCCCGCGCCGCCGAGGGCCGTGTCATTGCCGAGACCGCTCCAGAGTTCGTCGGCCCCGTCGCCCCCGTCGAGCAAATCGTCATTGGCCCCCCCGCCGAGCGTGTCGTTGCCGGCCCCTCCTTGGAGCGTGTCGTTCCCGCCACCACCCCAAAGCTCGTCCCGACCAAGGCCGCCGTCGAGCAGGTCCGCCCCGCCGCCGCCGCCCAGAAGATCGTTGCCGTCGCCGCCTCGAAGCGTATCATTTCCCGCCGCGCCAAAGAGATCGTCATCGCCCTCGCCGCCGATCAGGCTGTCGTTGCCCGTGCCGCCGCCAAGCTGATCCGCGCCGGCACCGCCATCGAGCGTGTCATTGCCATCGTTGCCAAAGAGCGTGTCATTGCCGCGCATCCCGAGCAGGTGGTTGGCACCGGCATTGCCCGCCAGCAGGTCCGCGCCGTCGCCAGAGACGATATTCTCGATCTGTGCAACGTCGAAGCTGAACCAGTCCACGCCGCCAACCTGCGCCGCACCGCCCGTGATCGCAACATTGCCGCTGACCGCCGCGAGGTTGAGCCAGTCGGTTCCGCCATTGGTATCGGAGATCACGCGCCGCCCTGCGTCATGGGCGGCAAGCGTCAGGAACTCGTCGGTGAAGTGATAGGTGTCGTTGGCATCGACGGCGGCCCCGTAGGCGTCGATGCGGATCGAGTTGATGAAGGACAGATCGACTTCGAAATTGTCGGCAAGCTGCACTGTCCAGGTGCCCGCCGACAACTCGCCGAGCAGGTGGTCGATGCCGAACACCCAGCCGAAGGGGATCGGCTCCTCGATAAATGGAGACGCCCCCAATACCTGGATCTCGGTGCCCTCGGGCGAGACCAGCGTGACGGACAGATCGCCGATGAACTCGACATCCATGAAGATGGTCAGCGCCACATGCTCGATCTCGACATTGCCGCTGACCGTGATGTCAAAGCTGCGCCCTGCCGGATCACCGTCGGGCAACAACGTGTTCACGGTGCGACTACCCGAGGCCACCGCCTCGTTGGCGGAGGTGCGGGCCTCCTCGAAAAGGTGCCAGACCTCGGCCATGCGCACCGAATTGAAGGCGTTGACCATGCCGAAACCGTAATCGATCGAGATGTGATTGCCGCCACCGTTGAAATTGCTTGCCCCGTTGACCTGCCATGGCCCCACCTCGAAGCCCGACGGCCCCTGTCCGAGATCGGAGCCGGTCAGCGTTGCGGATTGCGCGAGGATGTTCTGCACGTCGCGCCAGCCCAGCCCCGGATTGGCCTCGAGCATGAGCGCGATCACACCGGAGGTGACCGGGGCCGAAGCCGAGGTGCCGCCGAAGATATCGGTGAAATCGCCCGGAACGTCGCCTGCCGGGCCGGTCACATCGGTGGACACCGAGGCGGCGGGGGCGGTCACGAGAATGTTCGTTCCGAAATTCGTGAAATCGCTGGTGTCGCCGTCGCTGTCGGTCGCGGCCACGCTGATCGTGAAGCGCGAGGAATGGATGCCGTCCCCGGCATTATTGAGGCCATCATTGCCGGCCGACTGCACGATGATCGTGCCGAGCCCGCCGCGGCCATTCTCCACGGTATCGGCGTGAACATCGTTCAGAAGCTGGCTGAAGCTGATCAAGAAGGGGTTGTCGCTGATCAGGTTCTGGCCCGGAAAGAAGAAAGGCGCACTTCCCCAGCTGTGATTGACGATGTCGAAATTCGTCTGTTGTCCGGCCACGTGCAGGAACGCGTCCAGATCGCCGTTGATGAAGCCGAACACCGTCGGGTCGAAGATGTCCACCCCGGTGATGGAGGCCCCGTGCGCCACGCCCACGCCGCCCACGCCGTTCCATTCCGCCGCGATCAGCCCGGCAACAGCGGTGCCATGGAAATCGGGGGTGCCGGGCACCACGGTGACGTTGAAGAAATCCGTGACCTGACGTGTGCCGTCGTAATTGCCATCGAGATCGACATGCGTCGCCTCGACCGCGCCGTCATAGACTCCGACCGAGACACCCGCGCCGGTATACTCGTTCCAGATGGTCTCGATATCGCCGAGGAGCGGGAAATGCCACTGGTCTGCGAAAAGCGGGTCGGTCGGGGTGGCCATTGCGGGGAAATCCTTCTGATCTGGTAAAGTTTGCTATTTCGTGCCCGCGTCGGGCAAGGGCGTGTGGGTGTGAACCGCAAAGACCCGGCCCTGCATGCAGCGCGAGCGCGCCGCCCAATCGCCGGTGAGACGAAAGCGCAGACCGTCACGGAATATCCCGCGCGGCGCGTTTTCAAGCGTGACAGGACCAATCCCGTCGGCATGAAACAGAACACAGACCGCGCCGCGCCCGGTCACGACACCCTCTATCGCCTCTTGGGAATGCGTGGTTTGCGCCACGGCAGCAACCGCGGGCGAGAGCGTGAGGGCCATGATGGCGATGAAATGACAATGGCGCAGCACGGAACTTGCGTATCCAGAATTCAATTTCTGAACGGATAAACCCGGAGACTGCGGAAAGCAAAGCCAAAAAGGACATGGACCACGAGTGAGGGCCCGCGCGCGGTTTGACCGGCGCGCAGGCTTTGGTCTTGATCCGTGACGCCAGGCACGCGAGATAGGAGGGGAACGCCAAGAAGGGGATGCCGATGGCCCTGCCGGTCCGCGAACAGCTAACTTACTGGAGCATCGCGGCAGCGGTGGGGCTGGCCGTGCTCTGGGCCTTGGGCGATGTGATCCTGCCGTTCGTGCTTGGCGCGGCGGTGGCCTATTTCCTCGATCCGATCGCCGATCGGCTGGAGCGGATGGGTCTGGGGCGCGCGGCGGCGGTTGCGGTGATCACGCTGGTGGCGATGCTTGTCTTCGTCATCGCCGTGCTCATGATCATCCCGACAATCGTCAATCAGGCGGTGGCGCTTTTCGATATCGCGCCGCAGCTTGCCCGCGATCTTCAGAGCTTTCTGAGCCAGCACTTTCCCTCGCTCTATGAGCCGGGATCGGCGCTCAACCAGTCGCTGCAATCCCTTGGCGAGACGATCCGCGAGCGCGGCGGGCAGTTGCTCGAGACCGCGCTCAGTTCCGCCGCCTCGCTGCTCAATATCGTGGTGCTGCTGGTCGTGGCACCGGTGGTCGCGGTCTATCTGCTCTACGACTGGGACCACATGATCGCGCGCATCGACCATCTTTTGCCGCGCGATCATGCGCCAACCGTCCGGCGGCTGGCGGGCGAGATTGACGCGACGCTCGCCAGCTTCATTCGCGGTATGGGCACGGTCTGCCTGATCCTCGGCACGTATTACGCCGTGGCCTTGATGCTGGTGGGGCTGCAATTCGGCCTCGTTGTGGGCGCGGTGGCGGGGCTGGTCACGTTCATTCCTTATGTTGGCGCATTGCTGGGCGGCGCGCTGGCGCTTGGCCTGGCGCTGTTCCAGTTCTGGGGAGACTGGTTCAGCATCGCGCTGGTGGCGGGCATTTTCGCCTCGGGTCAGGTGATCGAGGGCAATTTCCTCACGCCGCGCCTTGTCGGCTCGTCGGTCGGGCTGCACCCGGTCTGGCTCATCTTCGCGCTCTCGGCCTTTGGCACGCTTTTCGGCTTTGTCGGGATGCTGGTGGCGGTGCCGGTGGCCGCAGCGCTTGGCGTCATCGCACGCTTTGCCATCGCCGAATATCAGAGCGGACGGCTCTATCGCGGGCTGGATGCACAGTCCGGCGACCGGGGCGACGGATGAACACGCGACAACTCAGCTTCGATCTGCCCGCACGAACGGCCCTGGGGCGCGAGGATTTCTTCGTCTCGCCCGCCAATGCGCAGGCGGTGGCCCTGATCGAGGGCTGGCACGACTGGCCCTCGCGCAAGCTGTTGCTGGCGGGGCCAAGCGGCGCGGGCAAGACCCATCTGGCGCATGTCTGGGCGGGGCTGTCGGGCGCGCGGATCGTTTCCGCCGGGGCGTTGCCCGGGGCCGATATTCCGATGCTTGCCACCGGCCCGGTGGCGGTCGAGGATGCCCATGCCATCGCCCGCGACCGTGCCGCCGAGGAGGCGCTTTTCCACCTGCACAATCTTGTGCTGGCCGAGGGTCATGCCCTGCTGATCACCGCGCGCGAGGCCCCCGCGCTCTGGGGCCTTGGTTTGCCCGATCTGGCCAGCCGGATGGCGGGCACGCTGATGGAACGGCTTGGCCCGCCCGATGATGCGCTGTTGGCGGCGCTCCTCTCCAAGCTCTTTGCCGACAGGCAGTTGTCGCCCACGCCCGACACCGTGCCCTATCTCGCGCGGCGGATCGAGCGCAGCTTTGACGCGGCGCATGAGGTGGTGGCGGCACTCGACGCGCGCGCGCTCGACAAGGGGCGCGCGATCACCCGTGCGCTGGCCGCCGAGGTGCTGGACAAAGCCGCGCGCTAGCGCCACTTTGACCGTCATTGAACCGTTACACGCCGTCGCCATAAGGCCGTCATGACCCAATCCGATTTCCTCAAATCTCCCGTCCCCGCCCCGGTCGATCTGCCCGATCTCGACATCACCGGGCCGGGCCGGTTCTTCAACCGCGAGCTGAGCTGGCTTGGCTTCAACTGGCGTGTGCTGGAAGAGGCGCAAAACCCGCGCGTGCCGCTTCTGGAACGGCTGCGCTTCCTGTCGATCTCGGCCACCAATCTGGACGAGTTCTACAACGTGCGCGTGGCGGGCCTGCGCGAACTGGCCAAGGCGGGCAACACAACGCCCGCCGCCGACGGGCTCAGCCCGGCCGAACAGCTTGTGCTGATCAACGAGAACGCCCGCAAGCTGCTCGAGTCGCAACAGGAGACGTTCGAGACCCTTCGCGCGGAGATGGAGCAGGAGCGGATTTCCATTCTCGCGCATGAGGCGCTCGACGAGGCCGACCGCGCCTATCTCGACGAATACTTTCTTCATGACGTCTTTCCGGTGCTGTCCCCGCTGGCCATCGACCCGGCGCATCCCTTTCCCTTCATTCCCAATCTCGGCTTCGTTCTGGCCCTGCAACTGGAACGCAAGGCAGACCGCCGCCCGCTTCAGGCGCTCTTGCCGATCCCGCAGCAGATCGACCGCTTCGTGAGCCTGCCCGCCGCCGAGGGCGCGCATCGCGCGCTGCCGCTGGAGGAATTGCTGCTTTTGCATCTGCACAGCATCTTTCCCGGTTATCGCTATGTCGGCCACTGTGCCTTTCGCGTGCTGCGCGACAGCGATCTCGAGGTCGAGGAAGAGGCCGAAGACCTTGTGCGCGAATTCGAGGTGGCGCTGAAGCGCCGCCGCCGCGGCGAGGTGGTGCGCATGAAGATCACCGCAGGTGCCCCCGAGACGCTGCGCGAGGTGATCATGGAGGAACTCCACGTCCGCCCCGACGAGGTGGTGGAGGTGGAAGGCATGATCGGGCTGGCCGATCTCAAGGAACTTGTGCTCGACGCGCGTCCCGACCTGCTCTGGCCGCCCTTCACCCCGCGTGTGCCCGAGCGGGTGCAGGACCATGGCGGCGACATGTTCGCCGCGATCCAGCAAAAGGACATGTTGCTGCACCACCCCTACGAGACCTTCGACATGGTGGTGCGGTTCCTGCAACAGGCGGCGCGTGATCCGAATGTGCTGGCGATCAAGCAGACGCTCTATCGCACCTCGCGCAACTCGCCCATCGTCGAGGCGCTGTGCGAGGCCGCCGAGGACGGCAAATCCGTCACCGCGCTGGTGGAGTTGAAGGCCCGTTTCGACGAGGCTGCCAATATCCGGCAGTCGCGGCGGCTGGAGCGCGCGGGCGCGCATGTGGTCTACGGCTTTATCGACCTCAAGACCCATGCCAAGATTTCCACCGTTGTCCGGCGCGAGGGCGACAAGCTTGTGACCTATACCCATTACGGCACCGGCAACTATCACCCGATCACCGCGCGCATCTATACCGACCTGAGCTTTTTCACCTGCGATCCCGCCCTGGGCCGCGACGCCACCAAGGTGTTCAACTATCTCTCGGGCTATGCCGAGCCGGAAGGGCTGGAAAATCTCTCGATCTCGCCCAAATCGCTGAAACCCCGCCTGCTCGAGCTGATCGCCCGCGAGGCCGATCTTGCCCGCGCGGGCAAGCCCGCCGCAATCTGGGCCAAGATGAATTCGCTGGTCGAGCCGGATGTGATCGACGCGCTCTATGCTGCCTCCGAAGCGGGGGTCAGGATCGACCTCGTGGTGCGCGGCATTTGCGGGCTGCGCCCCGGCATCAAGGGGCTGTCGTCCAATATCCGC
This sequence comes from Roseovarius sp. MBR-79, assembly GCF_053628555.1. Taxonomy (NCBI): domain Bacteria; kingdom Pseudomonadati; phylum Pseudomonadota; class Alphaproteobacteria; order Rhodobacterales; family Roseobacteraceae; genus Roseovarius; species Roseovarius sp. MBR-79. The sequence continues at coordinate 23,042 of NZ_JBRJGP010000008.1, forward strand.
GTCAAATCCATCATCGGGCGGTTTCTGGAACATTCGCGCATCGTCTGTTTCGGCAATGGCGCGGGGCTGCCGTCGAAAAAGGCGCGGGTGTTCATCTCTTCGGCTGACTGGATGGGGCGTAACCTCAACCGCCGTGTGGAAACGCTGGTCGAGACGACCAATCCCACGGTCAAGGCGCAGATCGTCTCTCAGGTCATGGCCGCGAACATGGCCGACGAGGCGCAAAGCTGGATCATGTCGCCGGATGGCAGCTTTGTTCGTATCCCCGTGCCCGAGGGTGAATTCGCCTTCAACTGCCACCGCTTTTTCATGGAAAACCCCTCGCTCTCGGGGCGTGGCTCGGCCGGTGCGGCGGATGTGCCCAAACTCACCCATACCGACGATTGACCCGGGTGCGTGCCTGTCGCATAGACGGGATGCAAACCGGCAAGGCAGGCGATGGACGGCGTGAACGATCCCGCAGAGCAACCTGACGGCCCCTTTGGCCGCCCGCTCTTCGACAGCCCCGAGGCGCGCGCTCTCTCTCGCGTGGGGGTGGTCGATGTCGGCTCGAACTCGGTGCGCCTTGTGGTGTTCGACGGCGCGGCGCGTAGCCCGGCCTATTTCTACAACGAAAAGATCATGTGCGGGCTGGGCGCGGGCCTCTCGGTCACCGGGCGGCTCAATCCCGAGGGGCGCACGCGCGCTCTCGCGGCGTTGCGACGCTTTGCGCTTCTGGCCGAGGGCATGGAGACCGGCCCGCTGAGCGCCGTGGCCACGGCGGCGGTGCGTGAGGCCGAGGATGGCGAGGCATTCCGCGCCGAGGTTCTGCGCGAGACGGGCATACGCCTCTTTGTGATCGACGGACCCGAAGAGGCGCGCCTCTCGGCGCAGGGCGTGCTGCTGGGCTGGCCGGGGGCTTACGGCCTTGTCTGCGACATGGGCGGTGCCTCTATGGAACTGGCCGAGATCAATGGCGGGCGCGTCGGGCGCTGCGTCACCTCCGCGCTGGGGCCGCTCAAGCTGCGCGACATCAAGGGCGGCCAGAAGGCGCGCCGCGCGCATATCCGCGCCACGCTCGACCGACTGCGGGCCGATCTCGGCGAGCAGAAGAACCGGCTCTTTCTTGTCGGTGGCTCGTGGCGCGCTTTCGCCCGCATCGACATGGCGCGTCGCGGTTATCCGCTGCATGTGCTGCACGAATACCGGATGAGTGCTGCGGATGTGCGCGCCACCATCAAGCATATCGAAAAGACGCCCCCCGAGGCCTTGCGCGCGCAATCGGGCGTGTCGTCGGCGCGCATCGCACTGGTGCCCTTTGCCGCCGAGGTGCTGCGCGAGGTGGTGAAGACCTTTCGCCCGCATGACATCGCCATTTCCAGCTACGGGATCCGCGAGGGTCTGCTTTACGAGCAGATGCCGCAGGCCCTGCGCGACCGCGACCCGCTGATCGAGGCCTGCCGCTTTGCCGAGGCCAAGGATGCGCGCCTTCCGGGGTTTGGCCGGGTGCTCTACAATTTCATCCTGCCGATCTTCAAATCCGTGGGAGAGGAGCGTCTGCGCCTCGTCAAGGCCGCCTGCCTGCTCCATGACGTGAGCTGGCGCGCCCATCCCGATTACCGCGCCGAGGATTGTTTCGACAACGCCACCCGCGCCAATCTGGGCGGGTTGAAACATGCCGAGCGGGTGGTGCTGGGCCTTGCCCTGCTCTACCGCTATTCCAACAAGCGCGAGGGAACACGCTTTGACACGCTCGCCGGGCTGATCACCGAGCGCGAGCGCCACGAGGCTGAGGTTCTCGGCCGCGCGCTGCGCTTTGCTGCGATGCTGTGGCTCAAGGACAATGCCCATCTGGGCGAAATGCGCTGGTTCCCCAAGCGCAAGGTTCTGGAACTGCGCCTCTCGCCCGAGGCCGCCCCGCTCTTTGGCGAGGTGGCGCGGGCACGCTTTGGCGCGCTCTGCTCGGCGCTCGGGGCGCAGGCCGATATCCGGCTGCCCGCAGCCCGGTTGTGATCTCCCGCGCGCCTCTCTAGGGTCGCGCAAAACCGCGACCAGAGGACAGGACATGCAGAAAAGACCGCTGGGGCGGACCGGGATCGACGTGAGCGCGCTTTGCCTTGGCTCGATGACATGGGGTGCCCAGAACACCGAGGCCGAGGGCCACGCGCAGATCGACCGCGCCCTTGCCGCAGGCATCAATTTCATCGACACCGCCGAGATGTATCCCACCGCGCCGGTCACCCCCGAGACGCAAGGCCGCACCGAGGAAATCATCGGCACGTGGTTCGCGCGCTCCGGGCGACGCAACGAGGTGATTCTTGCCACCAAGATTGTCGGCGCGGGTGTGGCTCATATGCGCGGCGGCGCACCGATCACGGGTGCCGCCATCACCGAGGCGATCGACGGTTCGCTGCGCCGTCTGCAAACCGATCATATCGATCTTTACCAACTGCACTGGCCCAATCGCGGCAGCTACATGTTCCGCCAGAACTGGGCCTTTGACCCGTCGGGCCAGAACCGCGAGGAGACCCGTGCGCACATGCAAGAGGTGCTCGACACCCTGCAGCGCGAGGTGGATCGCGGCCGCATTCGCGCCTTTGGCCTCTCGAACGAGAGCGCATGGGGAACCGCCGAATGGCTGCGTCTGTCCGAGGGCGGGGCGGGACCGCGCGTCGCCTCCATCCAGAACGAATATTCGCTGATGTGCCGTCTTTACGATACCGATCTGGCGGAATTGAGCGTCAACGAGGATGTGGGCCTGCTGGCCTTCTCGCCGCTGGCGGCGGGGCTCTTGTCGGGCAAGTATCAGGGTGGCGCGCTGCCCGAGGGCTCGCGCATGACGATCAACACCGATCTGGGGGGCCGCAAGGGCCCGCGCGCCTTTGCCGCCGTCGAGGCCTATCTTGGCGTGGCCGCGAAACACGGGCTTGACCCGGTGCAGATGGCGCTTGCCTGGTGCCTGACCCGGCCCTTCCTGTGCGCGGCCATTTTCGGCGCGACCAGCCTTTCGCAGCTTGACCGCGCGCTCGGCGCGGCGGAGCTGACGCTTGGTGACGAGGTGCTGGCCGATATCGACGCCGCGCATCGCGCCCATCCCATGCCCTATTGAGCCGCGCCCATTGGCCCCTTGCCCGTGCCCCCGCCCCGGCGTATAGCCCCGCCCTGACCCCAAAGGAGCCAAAGCGATGCAAGGCAGCGCCAATCTCAACGTCATGCTCAAGGCCGCGCGCAAGGCCGGGCGCTCGCTTCTCAAGGATTTCGGAGAGGTCGAGAACCTTCAGGTGTCGATGAAGGGTGCCGGCGATTTCGTGAGCCGCGCCGATATCGCCGCCGAAAAGATCATCAAGTCCGAACTGACCTCCGCACGCCCCAATTATGGCTGGGCCGCCGAGGAAGGCGGCGAGGAACCGGGCACCGACCCCACCCGCCGCTGGATTGTTGACCCCTTGGACGGCACCACCAATTTCCTGCACGGCCTGCCGCATTGGGCGATTTCCATCGCGCTTGAGCACAAGGGCGAGGTGGTGTCGGGCGTGATCTATGACCCGATCAAGGACGAGGCGTTCTTTGCCGAGAAGGGCACCGGTGCCTGGCTCAACGAGACCCGACTGCGTGTCTCGGGGCGCAACAAGATGATCGAGGCGATCTTTGCCACCGGCCTGCCCTTTGGCGGGCGCAGCGACCTGCCCGAAACCTTGCAGGATCTCGCGCGCTTGCTGCCCGCCTGCGCCGGCGTGCGCCGCTGGGGGTCTGCCGCGCTCGACATGGCCTATGTGGCCGCCGGGCGTTATGACGGCTTCTGGGAGCGGCGCCTCAACGCCTGGGACCTGGCCGCCGGTGTCATCATCGCACGCGAGGCGGGCGCGCTGGTGGAGCCGCTGACGCCCGGTGGCAACATCCTCGGCGATGGCGAGGTGATCGCCGCCAACGAGAAGATTTTCGACAAGTTCGCCCGTGTGATCCGCAACGAGGCGTGACAGGCCGCGCGGCGCGTGGCAATTATCCCGATGTCACGGACACGGGAGAGCGGTCATGCGCCTCGATCACCTCGCAGTCGCGGGCAAGAGCCTGGATGAGGCGGCGGCCCATCTCGAAGCAGCACTCGGCCTGCCGTTGCAGCCGGGCGGGGCACATGCGCGGTTCGGCACCCATAACCGGCTTCTGGGGCTGGAAGACGGGCTTTATCTCGAGGCCATCGCCATCGACCCCGCCGCCCGCGCACCGGATTGCCCGCGCTGGTTCGATCTCGACCGGCTGACGGGCCCGCCGCATCTGCGCACCTGGATTGCCCGCGTCGATGACCTTGACGCCGCTCTGACCCGCCACCCCGAGGCAGGGCAACCACTTCAGCTTGAACGCGGCGATCTGCGCTGGCGCATGGCGGTGCCCGCAAGCGGCGTGCTGCCCTTCGACAATCTCTTTCCCGCGCTGATCGAATGGCAGGGAACGGCGCATCCGGCGCAGCGTCTTGCGCCCTCGGGCGCGCGGCTTGTGCGGCTCGTCATTACCCACCCGGACGTGGCGGCGTTGCGCGACGCGCTGTCCGGGCTCACCGACCGGCGCGTGGTGGTCGAGCCCGGCGCGCCCGCGCTCCGGGCCGAGATCGCCACGCCCCATGGGCTGCGCGTGCTGTCATGATGCTTCGCCCGGCCACGAATGCGGACATCCCGGCGATCCTTGCCATCTGGAATCCGCTGATCCGGGATACGTCGATCACCTTCACCACTGTCGAAAAGACACCCGACGCACTCGCCGCCGATATCGTCACGCGCGGGTCGGCCTTTCTCGTGGCCGAGACCGGCGGCGCGCTCCTCGGTTTTGCCAGCTACGGCCCGTTCCGCAGCGGCCCCGGCTATGCCCATACCGCCGAGCACACGGTGATCCTCGGTGCGGGCGCGCGCGGGCGTGGCATCGGACGCGCGCTCATGGCACGGCTCGAAGAGGTGGCGCGCGCGCAGAGCATTCACGCGATGATCGGAGGCGTCAGCGGCGAGAATCCGGGGGCCATCGCCTTTCACGAGGCGATCGGTTTCGACCGCGTGGGCCATTTGCCGCAGGTGGGGCGCAAGTTCGGGCAATGGCTCGATCTGGTGCTTTTGCAGAAAACCCTGTGACGGTTTGCACTGACACTGCCTGCGTTCCGCGATAGTCTGCGCCCATGTCGATCTGGACCCGCATCACCGAGGCGCTTCAGGCGCTCGCCAAGGGCGAGAGCCTGTCCCATGTGTTTGACCTTTTGCGCACCCCGCCCGAGCGCAGCGTCGCCTTCACCATCGCGGTGATCGCGCTTTCGGCCAAGATGGCCAAGGCCGACGGCCAGGTGACACGCGACGAGGTCACGGCCTTTCGCGAGGTGTTCAGCATTCCGCCCGAGGAAGAATCGAACGCCGCCCGCGTCTTCAATCTCGCGCGGCAGGACGTGGCCGGGTTCGAGGATTACGCCGCGCGCATCGCGCGCATGTTCGACGGTGCCCCCGAGACGCTGTGCGACCTGATGGAGGGGCTGTTTCACATCGCCATGGCCGACGGGATCTATCACCCCAACGAGGATGCCTTTCTCGAACGGGTGGCCGGGATCTTCGGTCTGCCAGAGCCGCAATTCCGCGCCCTGCGCGCCCGCTTCGTGCCCGATGCCGCGCCCGATCCGTGGTCCGTGCTTGGCGTGACGGCGGATATGCCGATGGCCGAAATCCGCGCCGCCTGGCGGCAGATGGTGCGCGATTGCCACCCCGACCGGTTGCAGGCGCGCGGCATCCCCGAAGAGGCGGTGCGGCTGGCCGAAAAGCGCCTCAAGGATATCAACCGCGCCTGGGAAGAGATCAACGCGGCGCGCGCCTCTTAAAACCGTCACTCATCTGTCCTATATGCGCAGCATGAAACGTCTTGCGCTTATCGTGACCCTTGCCCTTGCCGCACCGCCCGCCCTGGCGCAGGAGGGCGAGGGGCGCTCGCTCATGGAAGAGGGCGCGCGCCTCTTCTGGGAAGGCATCCGCCGCGAGATGGGCCCGGCCCTCGACAGTTTGCGCGAACGCGCGGATGAGGTGGAACCGGCGATCCGTGATTTCGTGGAGCGGATGGGGCCTGCCCTCTCGGATATGATGGACCAGATTGGCGATCTGAGCGCCTATCACCCGCCCGAGGTTCTGCCCAATGGCGACATCATCATCCGCCGCAAGACCCCGCAGGAGCTCACCGACGAGGTGCCCGGGGGCGAGGTGGAAATCTAGCCCCGCGACCCCAGCACAGCGCCGGGGTTCATGATCCCCAAGGGATCAAGCGCCGCCTTGATCGCGCGCATCGCCCCAAGTTTGACCGGATCGCCGTAGCGCTCGAGATCGTCCACCTTGAGCCGCCCGATGCCATGCTCGGCGCTCACTGACCCGCCCATCTCGTGCACCAGATCGTGCAGCGCGCGCTTGATCGCGTCGCGCTCTGCCATGTGGTCGGCGCGGCTCCGTCCCGGCATCGGAAAGATGTTGTAATGCAGATTGCCATCGCCCAGATGGCCGAAACAGTTGATGCGGAAGTCGCCGATCCCATTGATCACCTCGCGCCCGCGTTCGATGAACTCCGGGATCACCGAGAGCGGCAGCGACATGTCATGCGAACTGACCGAACCGATCCGCCGGTTGGCCTCGGGTGTCTGCTCGCGCACCTCCCAGAAGTCGCGCCGTTGTGCCTCGGACTGCGCAATCAGCCCGTCGCTGACCAGCCCTGCCTCCATTCCGGCGGCAAACAGTCCTTCAAGGGCCGCCGCCGGGTCAAGCCCGCGCGCCAGCCCCACATCGACCAGCACGAACCATTCGGGACGCTCGGCAAAGGGCTGCCGTATCCCTGGCAGTGTTTCGGCGAGAAACTCCAGCCCCTGCCGGTGCATCAACTCGAACGCGCTCACCCCCTCGCCCAGGTGGTCGCGCGCAAGGCTCAGCAGGTCGAGCGCCGCGCGCGGGCTCTCGACCACGAAAAACGCCGTGCCCTCAGCGGCAGGCAGCGGCGCAAGGCGAAGCGCGGCAGCGGTGATCACGCCCAGCGTGCCCTCCGAGCCGATCATCAGGTTGCGCAGATCATAGCCGGTATTGTCCTTGCGCAACCGCTTCAGCCCGTGCCAGATCTGACCGTCGGGCATCACCACCTCCAGCCCGAGGCACAGATCGCGCGCATTGCCATAGCGCAGCACGTTGACCCCGCCCGCATTGGTGGCCAGAAGCCCGCCGATCCGCGCCGAGCCCTTGGCCGCGATGGAGAGCGGAAAAAGCCGTCCCGCCCCGCGCGCCACACCGTGCACCTCCTCAAGGATCGCGCCCGCCTCGACCACGATCACGTTCTCCTCCGGCCAGAGACCGCGCACCGCGCGCATCCGCTCGAGGCTCAGGATCACAGGAACCGCCCCGCCGGGACATATCTGCCCGCCGACAAGCCCGGTGCCGCCGCCATAGGGCACCACCGGCACGCGCGCCGCGGCACAGGCCCGCACCACCGCCGCCACCTCTTCGGTGCTGCCCGGTGCCACGATCATGCCCTGGCCCTGCCAGCGCCCGCGCGGCTCCTCAAAGTAGCGCGGCGCGGCCTCGCGCAGGGCGCCGGGCGATACCGCCAGGGCGGCCAGAAACTCGGGTGTGGCGGATATGTGGCTCATGGCTCTTCAGATATCACACCGGGGGCGCGGGGAAAGCCCCGGTTTCATCGTTCCAAAAATACTCATGTCCCTGTCAGAGCTTCGATGAGATCACGCCGGTGTTGAAGCCGCCCATCCGCAACTCGCCGAAAAGCCGCTGATATTCGATCTTGGGACAGCGGTTCATCACCACATCGACGCCGCGCGCGCGTGCCATTTCGGCAGCGCCCTCATGCTCCACCCCGATCTGCATCCAGACCGTGCGCAACCCCGGAAACGCCGCCAGCGCCTCCTCGACGATGGGCGGCACGTGCTCGGACCGGCGGAAGATATCGACCATGTCGACACCCCCCTCGATATCGCTCAGCCGTGCCACGACCTTTTGCCCGAACAGCGTCTCGCCGGCATGGCCCGGATTGACCGGCACCACCTCGTATTTCTTGAGACTGAGGTAGCGCGCCACGTAATAAGAGGGCCGCACCGGGTTCATCGAGACCCCGACGACCGCCACGCGCCGCGTGCGGGTCAGGATCTCGCGCAGAAGGGAATCGCTGTAGGTTTCGCTCATGGCATGCAGTCAATCACGGCTTGGCCCAGGAAAAAAGCGCCCAAGTTAAAACTTGGGCGCCAGTCGCGGAACGAGGGACAGTGATACGAAGCACCGAGGTTCCGTCTACGGCGCTTCTGGGACAGATATAGGTCCGATTCTCATTGTAAAAAGGGTTTGTAATACGCGTGTGACCGGCGCGTGAGCGGACTCAGTCAAAGATATCCTCGATCGCGTCCCACATCTCCGAGAGCATACGCTGTTTGAAGCTTTTGCGTTTTTTCGGCTTTTTGCGCGGCTTCGACGGGACCACCGGCCTTGACGCTGGCTGTGCGGGAGCAGCGCGATTTTCAATCGGCAGCGACTTCATCTCGCGCAGCGGCGCGCCGCAACTGGAACAGGACAATTCGTGCCGCGCCCGGTCGAGCACAAGCGCGGCGCGCGTGCCGCAATAGCAACAGGTGGCGATCTTCGGGGTCATGCCCTCTCATATCGGTTCCAGCCCCCGGATTTCCACCCCCGAGGTCGCAAACCGTCGCGCGCACGGGCATTACATGTTAGAGTTGCATCATTCACAACAGGAGAGATTTTCCCGATGCAAGACACATCCCCGCGCGACCTGCCGTTCCGCATCGACATCAAACGCGTTCATCTCGCCGTCGGCTGGGTCGCCTTCGGCTTGCCGCTCTCGTTGCTGGCCCTCGGGTTGCTGGTGCCGACGATCTGTTTTTATGCCTCGATCAGCCATTTCTACTTCAGCCCGATAGGCGGCGATCTCTTCGTGGGGATGCTGAGCTTTGTCGGTCTTTTGCTGCTTTGTCTCTATTCGTTCGACATGGCGGGCTGCGACGGGGCGCTTGGCTGGCGCTGGTATGACGTGGCCCTGATCCGGCTCGCCGGGATCGCGGCGCTGCTGGTCGCCTTCGTCCCGACGCATGGCTCGGGATGCGTTTTCAAAGCCGGCCAGGTGCCCCGCGCCTTTGTCGGCGAGGCCCTCGGCTCGGAGGATTTTCCGGTCCGGCCCGAGCCTCTCGATGCGGTCTCGGGGGCCCCATCATTTGATTTCTGGGGCGTCCTGCTCGGTCTGGACCGGATCCGCGACAGCCTTCTGGACTGGGTCCACAACATCGCCGCCGGTGTCATGTTCCTCATCCTTGCCTATGTGGTGCTGCGCGTGTTCACCCGCGTCAATTCGCGGGACGCACTTTGCGAGGGCAATCGCAAGGATCTGCGCAACCGCTGCTATCGCGCCCTCGGCCTTGTCATCCTGGGCGCGGTCGCGGTGCTCGCGCTCAAGACGGCGCTCTTTTCGGAGGCAGAGACCTTTCTGCGCATCTGGAACGGGTTGCGCCTGACCTTCGTATTCGAGGCGCTGGCGCTCGCGGCGTTCGGGCTGGCCTGGATGATAAAGGGGCGCTTCCTGCCCTATTTCGAGGACCGGGTTTACCCGCGTGCGGCATAGAGCGCCACAGCGGCGGCGTTCGAGACGTTGAGCGAGCCGAAGGCACCGGGAAAGTCGACCCGCACCAGCGCATCGACGCTTTCCCGTGTCCTTTCGCGCAGGCCCGGGCCCTCGGCCCCCAGCACCAGCGCCACGGGCCGGTCGCGGCGGCCCTCGAGCGCGGTCTCGATATCCGTCTCCGCCTCACCCGCCAGCCCCAGCACGAGATAGCCCATGCCCTGCAACTCGGTGATGGCATCGGCAAGGTTGCGCACCCGCAAATAGGGCTGCCGTTCGAGCGCGCCGCTCGCGGTCTTTGCCAGCGCGCCGGTTTCGGGCGCGGCATGGTGGCGGGGTGCGATCACCGCGCGGGCGCCGAACACCTCGGCCGAGCGCAGGATCGCGCCCACGTTATGCGGGTCCGTCACCCGGTCAAGGAGCACCAGACGCGGCGCGCCGGGCCCCGCGCGCAGCGCGACATCGGCAAGGCTCCCCCAGTCGAGTGGCTTGACCTCGAGCGCGGCACCCTGATGCACCGAAGCCGGATCGAGCGGCGCGGAAAAGCGGCGCGGGTCGGCGATTTCCGGCTCCATCCCGCTTGCCGCGATGGCCTCTGCCAGCTTGTCGGCGGCGTTGCGCGTGACGATGAGACGCAAACGTTCGCGGCGCGGATTTTCCAGCGCGTCGCGCACCGCGTGCAGACCGAAGAGCCAGACCGTCTCGGCGCTTGCCACCTTTTTCGCCTGTTCCTTGTCGATCACCCAGCGGGGTTTCTTCATCGCGCGCGCCTTTCCTGTCAGGCGCGGGCAATCGCATGGCCCCGCGCCCCAAGGCAAGCGATTTTCCGGTTGACGCCCCCGCGCCCCGATTTTAAGAGGCCCGATACGTGGGCGACAGGCCGCAAGGTGTGGCAGGGGACTGTAACTCCCTCGCGGAGACGCACGCTAGGTTCGATTCCTAGGTCGCCCACCACTTTCCCCCTTTCTGAGCACGCCCCGCCGCACCTATACTGCGCGGCAAAAGGCGGGGGCAGAGGCATGGCGAAACCGGCCAAACCGGGCGCGTTCAACATCGTGATCGTCGCGCAGGGCGGGCGGCTGCAATACGAGGCGGTGATCTTTGCCGCCTCGCTGCGCGCGATGTCGCCGGGTTTCGCGGGGCGTCTTCTTGTGGCCGAGCCGCAACCGGGGCCGCTCTGGCCCAACGATCCGCGCATCAAGGGCGACGAGACGCGCGCGCTGCTCGAGGGGTTCGGTGCCGAGATCGTGCCGTTCGAGAACCGCTATTTCGGCCATGCCTACGCTTACGGCAACAAGATCGAGGCGCTTTTGTCGCTGCCCGAAGGGGAGCCGTTTGTGTTCTTCGACACCGATACGCTGGTGACGGGGGAGGTGGCGGATGTGCCCTTTGATTTCGCGCGCCCGACCGCGTCGCTGCGGCGCGAAGGGACATGGCCGCAGATCGAGCTTTACGGCCCCGGTTACGGCGCGATCTGGAAATCGCTCTATGACCGGTTCGGGCTGGATTACGAAAGCTCGCTCGATCCGGGCCAGCCCGACGAATACTGGAAGCGCTACCTTTATTTCAATGCGGGCTTCTTCTTTTACCGCTGCCCGCGCGTCTTCGGGCGGCGGTTTCTGGATCATGCGGTGGCGATCCGCGATGATCCGCCGCCCGAACTTGTCTGCCAACCGCTCGATCCTTGGCTTGATCAGGTGGCGCTGCCGCTGGTCATTCACGGGCTTGGCGGCGGGCGCGATACGCTGCCCGAGGGGCTGCTCGACGGGGCAGTGACCTGTCATTACCGCACGCTGCCGCTGCTTTATGCGCGTGAAAGCGATCATGTGGTGAAGGTTCTTGAGGGCGTGACCGCGCCCCACCGGATCAAGAAGGTGCTCAAGGACTACGAGCCGATCAAGCGGATGATCTATCAGGGGCGGGGCGCCAAGGTGCGCGCGCTTTTCGACCGAGAGAACCTGCCCGTCCGCGAACAGGCGATCCGCAACACGATCAAGCGCAACGGGTTCTGGATGCGGTAAGGGTCGTGCGCGAGTGCCCGTCATCCTCGGGCCTGTCCCGAGGATCTCCCCGTCACCCGTCATCCTCCGGCTTGACCGGAGGATCTCCCTGCCCCAGAGATCCCCGCTTTCGCGGGGATGACGAGGGACGAGAGGAGGCGGACAGCATGTTCAACCGACGCTTTCCACCTGTGTGGGGATGACAGGTGCGCGCCCTCACCCCGCGAACACGCCGTCCATATCGGCAAAGCCCTTCACCTCGATCGGGTTGCCGCAGGGATCACGAAAGAACATGGTCCATTGCTCGCCCGGCTCGCCCTCGAACCGCACCGAAGGCGGGATCACGAAATCCACCCCCGCCGCCTCGAGCCGCACGGCCAGATCACGCCAGAGCGTAAGCGGCAGCACCACCCCGAAATGCGGCATCGGCACCATGTGCTCACCCACCTTGCCGGTGGCCTCGGTCGCAAAGGGCGTGCCCAGATGCAGCGACAGTTGATGACCGAAAAAATCGAAATCCACCCATGTTGCGGTCGAGCGCCCCTCGACCGCGCCCAGAACCCCGCCATAAAACCCCCGCGCCGCGTCGAGATCGGTCACGTTGATCGCCAGATGAAACGGATTTGCCATGTCTCTTCTCCCCGTGCCCGTTGCGTGGCCCGCCCCGATGCCGTAACCCGGAACCCACGTATTTCGCAAGGAGGAGCGCCCCATGGCCTATGGTTTCAACACATTGCAGATCCACGCGGGCGCACGGCCCGACCCGGCGACCGGCGCGCGGCAGGTGCCGATCTATCAGACCACGGCCTATGTGTTCCGCGATGCCGAACACGCGGCGGCGCTCTTCAACCTGCAAGAGGTGGGCTATATCTATTCACGCCTGACCAACCCGACTGTGGCTGCGTTGCAGGAACGCGTCGCCACGCTCGAGGGCGGGGCAGGGGCGGTGTGCTGTTCCTCGGGTCACGCGGCGCAGATCATGGCGCTCTTTCCGTTGATGGGGCCGGGGCTTAACGTGGTGGTCTCGACCCGGCTTTACGGTGGCTCGATCACGCAGTTCAGCCAGACAATCCGGCGCTTCGGCTGGTCCGCCAAATTCGTCGATTTCGACGATCTGGACGCCATTTCCGCGGCGATTGACGAAAATACCCGCGCGGTGTTCTGCGAATCCATCGCCAATCCGGGCGGCTATATCACCGCTCTCGACGCCGTGGCGGCGGTGGCCGACAAGGCGGGCCTGCCGCTCATCGTGGATAACACCTCGGCCACGCCATATCTCTGCCGCCCGATCGAGCACGGGGCCACGCTGGTCGTGCATTCCATGACCAAGTTCCTGACCGGCAACGGCACGGTGACGGGGGGCTGCGTGGTGGATTCGGGGCAGTTCGACTGGTCCGCCTCGGGCAAGTTCCCCTCGCTCAGCGAGCCGGAACCCGCCTATCACGGGCTCAAGTTCCACGAGACCTTCGGGCCGCTGGCCTTCACCTTCCACGGCATCGCCGTGGGCCTGCGTGATCTGGGCATGACGCTCAACCCGCAGGCGGCGCATTACACGCTGATGGGGATCGAGACGCTCAGCTTGCGGATGCAGCGCCATTGCGAGAATGCCGAACGGATCGCAGGCTGGCTCGAGCAACATCCCGCCGTCGAGGGCGTGACCTATGCCGGGCTGAAATCCTCGCCCTATCATGACCGGGTGGCGCGCATCTGCCCCAAGGGCGCGGGCGGGCTCTTCACCGTGGCGCTCAAGGGCGGCTATGACGCCTGCGTGCGCTTTGTCGATTCGCTGGAGTTGTTCAGCCATGTGGCCAATCTGGGTGATACCCGCAGCCTTGTGATCCACTCCGCCTCGACCACGCACCGGCAATTGACCCCCGAGCAGCAAAAAGCCGCCGGGGCCGCACCCAACGTGGTGCGCATCTCCATCGGGATCGAGGATGCCGAGGACCTGATGGCCGATCTCGATCAGGCACTGGCCAGGGCGGGCGGTTGAGCGGGCGCGCTTTGGTTAACGAGATGTGACCGGGCGGACGTGCGGGCGACGACTCGGCGGCGGATTTGCCTGATTAACAAGGGCGATGAGGCCGTTTTGGGCCTTCGGTATCGCGTCGGTGCGGATCGGCTTGCGGGCTGGGTTAACGCGGCGCGCGCTTGGGCCGGGGATGCGTCATCCTCCGGCTTGACCGGAGGATCTGTTGGCGTGGTCTGGTCTGCAAGAGATCCTCGGGTCGGGCCCGAGGATGACGGGGAGAGCGGGCGGCGGCGGTCAGTCATCGGGGAGCGCGTCGAGGCGGCGCTTCGCCTCGGTGATATGCGGATGATCCGGCGGCAGGGTGGCGCGGAAGATGGCGCGCGCCTGTTCCAGCATGGCGCGCCCTTAAGCCACGCGACCGGTCTCCCCTAGAAGGCTGCCGAGGTTGGTGAGGTCGATGGCATAGGCCGGATGCGCCTCGCCGACGGTCGCGCGGGCGATCTCCAGCGCCTCGCGGTAGAGCGTCTCGGCCTGTTCAAACCGACCCAGCGCCCGCACCACGTTAGCAAGGTTGTTCAAATGGATGGCATATTCCGGATGCCTATCGCCTAAAGTCGCGCGGTCGATCTTCAGCGCCTTGCGGAGGAGTCTCTCGGCCTCCTCATACCGATCTTGCAACCGCACCACGCCCGCGAGGTTGTTGAGACCGCTAGCAAAGTCTCGGTGCCCCTCGCCGACGGTCGCGCGGTCGATCTCCAGCGCCTCGCGATAGAGCGATTCGGCCTCCTCAAGCCGTCCCTGCGCCCGCACCACGCCCGCAAGGTTGTTGAGGAGGATGGCATCGTACGGGTACCCCTCGCCGATGGTCGCGCGGTCGATCTCCAGCGCCTCGCGATAGAGCGCCTCCGCCTCCGCATACCGCCCTTGCGCATCAAGTGTCAGGGCGTGCTCATTCAGGGCTGTGGCGATCTGCTCTTGCGTGCCTTCATTGCGGGCTAGGGCAAGCAGGTCCGCCCCGTGGCGATGGGCAGTGTCGAGCTGACCGGCGCGCCACGCATATTCCCGCGCCTTGAAGATATTGTCGAATTCCGGGACCAGCCTTGCCGCTTTCGCATAGTGCTGCGCGGCGTCAAGCCAGCGCAGCTCGGCCTCGGCCACCTCGCCCCGGCCACCGGCGGCGCGGGCGGCGTCCTGCACGGCCAGATCGTTGCGGGCCTCGATCTCGGCGAAGATGTTATCGGCAAGGGAATAATCGGCCTTCGCCAGTGCCGCCTTTGCCTCGGCGATGCGATCCGCACCGATCTGGTTGGCTTCGCGGTCAAGCAGGGCCTCAAGATCGGTGATGCGCTTGCGGGCCTCGGCAAGGGCGGCGTCGGGGTTGGTGATCTGGGATTCGAGTTCGGCGATGCGGGCGCGCAGCTGTGTTTTCCCGGCCTCGTTGGCCTCGGCCAGTTCCTGCTCGAGATCGGCCTTGAGGTCGCGGCACAGGCGGATGAATTCGGCCACGGTAAGGGCGGGGCCGTCCTTGGCCTGCGACGGTTTGATCTGGTCGATGGTTCTGGGATCGAGTGCCACGGGGTTCGGTTTGGAGAAGGGCCATTTGAGAAAACCCATGGCCACACCCAGAAGGTAAGCCAAACCAGCGGCTGCGCTGAGTTCCAATGCGTAAGTCCGCAGAAACAACAAGACCGTGTCCAACATTACAAAGCCGCCCGAATGACCCGTGATGCACCATATCCGGTCGCGGTGATTTGGGAAGGGCCAAGGCTGGTGCCCTTCTGGCTTGATTCCGCGCGGGGGACACGTGACGGATGCTCGGATCAGGCCATGTCCCGATGCCTGTCCGGACCGGCGGGCGGGCGCGTTAGGGGCGCTGCCCTCTTTGCCTCGGCGGGATGGTGCGCTAGGATCACGACCTGACAGAAGATGACTCCCTCACCCCGTTCCAAGTGGTATATAAGCGTCGCGTATGACCCCGAATTTCGCCCTCAACCTCTCGCTCGATGGCATTACCCTCCTGCACCTCGCGGACGGGTCCAAAAAGCACGTCGTGGGCGCGGTCGCGCTCGACTCGGGCGACCTTGCGGGCGAGTTGGCCGCGCTGCGCCAAAAGGCGCAGACGCTCGCGCCCTCGGGCATGGCGACCAAGCTCATCATCCCCGAGGAGCAGATCCGCTATCTCGATCTGCCCGCCGCCTCCGCGCCCCATGGCGATTACGATGCGGCGGCCGCGGATGCGCTTGACGGGGCAACGCCTTATGCGCTGCACGATCTGGCCTTTGACTGGACGGTTGCAGGGGATCGCTTGCAGGTGGCCGCCGTCGCGCGCGAGACCCTGGAAGAGGCCGAGAGCTTTGCGCTCGAACACGGCTTCAATCCGGTGAGCTTCGTGGCGCAGCCCGACGCGGCGACCTTTGCAGGCGAGCCGTTCTTCGGCCCGACCGAAAGCGCCGGGGATCACGTTTTGGTGCCGATGCCGGAGCCGGAGCCGTTACCTGAGCCAGAACCGGAAACGGTTGCGGAGGCGGAAGCGGACGCCGAGGCACCGCTGCTTTTTGCCTCGATCCGGGCCGAGCGCGGCATGCCGCCGGTGAGCGCGCCGAGGCTTGACGGGGCCGCGCGGTTCACGCCCGCGCCGCCCTTGGCGGAGACCGAGGTGCGCGCCCTCTCGGGTGTGGCGCGCGCGAGCCTGACGCCGCGTGAGCCTGCGCCGGAGGAGGCGCTTACCGCGCTCCCCGTGCCGGAGCCGACGGTGCCATCTGCACCGTCCCAACCCAAAGCGTCCGCCCGGATAGAATCTCCGCCGGTGGCGACGCCCGAGGACGAGGCAGAGCGGCTGACGATTTTCGGCGCGCGGCAGTCGCAAACCGCGCGACAGGGCAAGCCGCGCTTTCTGGGCCTGATCCTGACCGCTGCACTGGTGCTGCTGATGGTGGGGGTTGCCGCGCTGGCCTCGATCTTTCCCGATAGCGGGATCGGGCGGCTGTTGCGCGGGCCGGAGCCGCAGATCGCGGTGACGCCGGATATCCCCGAGCTTGCCCATAGCGCCGAGCCTGTTCCGATAGCCGAGGCTCCCGAAATCGAGGCTCCCGAACCCGAGGCACCCGAACCCGAGGCCATGCCGGAGCCGATGCCAATCGCGCCCGCGCCCGCGCCCGAGATCGCGGCGCTGCCGGAAACGGAGGGGGCCCCGGTGCCCCCGCAATGGACCGAGCCGGGCACGCCCGAGGAGGCGCGCGCGCGCTATGCCGCGACGGGCATCTGGCCCAATGCGCCCACGCCCCCGAACGAACCGCCAAGCGATACGCTCGACGCCCTTTACCAGACCTCGATCGACGAGGCCCTGCGTTTCGGCGATGCGGTCGCCTTGCCCGCCGGGCGCGCCCTTGCCCTTGATGTGCGCCCGCCCCTGCCTGCGGGCCCGCCCCTGCCGGGCCAGACCTTCGCGCTTGACGCGCGCGGCCTTGTCACCGCGACACCCGAGGGCGCGCTGACCCCAGGCGGCGTGATCGTGCGGGCGGGACCGCCGCCGCTGCGCCCCGAGACCATGCCTGTGCGCGCCGTGCCGATCCCGGACCTCACGCCCACGCCCGAGGCACTGGCCGCGCGCGACCGGCTGTCGGGCATCCGGCCCCGGCCCCGCCCCGAAAACCTGAGCGAACAGCAGGAGCGCGGCGCGCTTGGCGGGCGAAGCCGCAGCGAACTGGCCGCGCTGCGCCCGCGTTTGCGGCCCGCCACGCTTGTGTCCGTGCCGCAGCCTGACGCAGAGGCCATCCAGCAGGCCCTTGACGAGGCCACGGAGCAGGCCGTCGCCGCCTCGCTCAAGCCGCGCCTGCGGCCGCAATCTCTGGAACGCGCTGCGGCGCGTGCCGCGCCCGTCGCCCCGGTTGCACCCGCGCCGCAGCGCGCTCCCGCACCGGAGCCGGACGACGGCGAGCCGGAACTCACCCGCACCGCCGCCGCCGCGCCGCGCATCCCGACCTCGGCCTCGATCGCGCAGCAGGCCACCACCCGCAACGCCATCAATCTGCGACAGGTCAACCTGATCGGCGTCTATGGCGCTCCGTCCAATCGCCGCGCGCTGGTGCGCCTTGCCAATGGCCGCTACCAGAAGGTTCAGGTGGGCGACCGGATCGACGGCGGGCGCGTCTCGGCGATCGGCAATGACGAATTGCGCTATCGCAAGGGCAGCCGGGATGTTGTCCTGCGCCTGCCCAAGGGCTGAGGCGCGGTGCGCTTCGCCCGACACGGATAGGAGAGCCGATGGCCGGATTCCTGTTTCAGGCGACGGTGTTTCTTCTGGCCATGGTCATTGCCGTGCCGCTGGCCGCGCGGCTGGGTTTCGGGTCGGTTCTGGGCTATCTGGCGGCGGGCATCGTCATCGGCCCGGTTCTGGGACTGGTCGGCGGGCACGAGACCGCCGAGTTGCAGCACGTGGCCGAATTCGGCGTGGTGATGATGCTCTTTCTCATCGGGCTGGAGCTTGAGCCGCGCGCCCTCTGGGACATGCGCCACCGGCTTCTGGGGTTGGGGGGACTTCAGATCGCGCTGACCACGCTGGCGGTGATGCTGGTCGCGATCTGGATGGGGCAGGTCTGGACGGTCGCGCTTGCCGTGGGCATGATCTTCGCCCTGTCCTCCACCGCTATCGTGCTCCAGACGCTCAACGAGAAGGGGCTGATGCAGACAGGGGGCGGGCGCTCGGCCTTCTCGGTGCTGCTGACGCAGGATATCGCGGTCATCCCGATGCTGGCGTTTCTGCCGCTTCTGGCGCTGCCGCGCACCGTCGAACAGGTGTTCGACGCCTCGCGCGGGCGCTCTGCCGCGGCCGCAGAGCAGGGCGGAGGCGCGCATGAGGCGGCGCAGAATTTCATCGCCGGCCTGCCGGGTTGGGGGGCGACGCTGGTCACAATCGCCGCCGTGGCGGCCATCATCCTTGCGGGCACCTACCTGACGCGGCCGGTGTTCCGCTTCATCCACACCGCGCGGATGCGCGAGATGTATACGGCGCTGGCGCTGCTGATCGTGGTGGGCATTTCGTTTCTGATGATGCTGGTGGGGCTTTCGCCCGCGCTTGGCGCTTTTCTTGCCGGCGTGGTGCTTGCCAACAGCGAATTCCGCCACGAGCTTGAGAGCGATCTTGCGCCGTTCAAGGGCCTGTTGCTGGGGCTGTTTTTCATCACCGTCGGCGCGGGCATAAATTTCACCGTGCTCACCGGCGCGCCCGTCACGATTCTTGGCATGGCCCTCGCGGTGATCCTCGCCAAGGGCGTGATCCTCTATATCCTCGGACGCGTCTTTGCCCTGCGCGGGCGCGATCTGTGGCTCTTTACCCTGTCGCTGGCGCAGGCGGGCGAATTCGGCTTTGTCCTTGTGGCATTTTCCGATCAGCAGAACGTGCTGCCGCGCGGCATGGGCGAGGTCCTGCTACTGGTCATCGCGCTGACCATGCTGATCACGCCTTTGCTGTTTCTGGCCTATGAGTGGCTGTCGCGGCGGGTGCAGGACACGAGCGAGCCGCCGGAACCCGACAAGATCGACAGCAAGGGCCCGGTGATCATCGCCGGGATCGGGCGGTTCGGACAGGTGGTCAACCGTCTCGTGCGCTCAAGCGGATTCGACACCGTGGTGCTCGATCACGATCTTGGCGCGATCCAGCAGATGCGGCGCTTTGGCGTCAAGGGCTTCTTCGGCGATCCGACCCGGCCCGACCTGCTCCATGCCGCCGGGCTCGATCAGGCGCGCGTTCTGGTGGCCGCGCTCGACAATCCGGATGCCTGCGTGCGGCTGGTCAGTTTCGCCCGCCGGGAGCGGCCCGATCTGCACATCGTGGCGCGCGCGCGCGACCGCATCCATGTCTTTCGTCTCTATCAGGCCGGGGCCAATGACATCGTGCGCGAGATGTTCGACAGTTCGCTGCGCGCAGGGCGCTACGTGCTCGAGAATGTGGGGCTGAGCGAATACGAGGCTGCCGAGGCGGAAAAGACATTTTACCATCACGACCGCGAATCGGTGCGCGAACTGGCGGCGCTGTGGGATCCGAACCTGCCGACACTCGAGAATGCGGCCTATATCAATCGCGCCCGGGAACTCGAGGGCGAGTTGCAGACGATGCTTCTGTCGCAACTCGACGAGCAGAACGCCGCATCACAGGGGAAACCGTCCGGGTCGGACGGGTGAGCGGCGCGGCTCAATGGAGCCGCACCTGCCCGAGCGTCGCGCGGTAAAGCAGCAGCCCGAGGCGCGCCGCCGTGTCGGTCAGCAGCAGGATTGCGCGGCCATCGACGAACCCCCCGGCGAGGATCAGCGCCGCCTCGCGCTCGCCAAGCGCGGCCTGCTCGACAAAGCGGGCGAAACCCGCCTCATCGGCCCCGACGCAGGGACAGTGCGGCGCGTGGCAGGCAAGCGGGCGGCGGCGATGCGCTGCCAGCACCCCGGCCAGATCGCAGAGCGCGGCCATCGCGGCACCCGCGCGCGGTTCGGTCATGCGCGCGCGCAGCACCTCCATCGCCTGTCCCGGCCCGCCCGCGTTCCAGCCACGCAGCGCCGCGACCACCAGCGCCGCGACGGGCGTGAAGCCACGCATCGCACTCAGGGGCAGGTCCCCCGCAAGGTCACGTGCATGTCTCATTTGGTGAGGATCAGCTTGCCCGCGCGGGTGATGCGCAGGGTATAGGTCTGACCGTCCAGCACGATATAGGCGATATGTCCGCCGTCGGTCAGGGCGCGGGCATCGTGGCAAGCGGCTTCGGCAAGAAGCGTGGGTTCGGGTCCGGTCTGGGCGCGGATCATTCGGGGTCTCCAGGTCTTTTGGGGGACGGTCGGCGCGGGGCCGCCGTGCTGTTGGATGTCCTGCCGGGCTGACCGTGGCGGATTGGCTTGGCATCCTTATCCTGATCAAAACTATCAGATATGTCAATTCTGATTCTTTCAGTCTGATTTCTACAGCTTGATGTTCCCTCCCGCAGGGATAACAATGACGGGCCGGAACAAGGCAGATGAGCATGATACGGTTTTCCCTCAAATGCGATGCAGGCCATCGCTTCGACAGTTGGTTTCAATCCGCCGAGGCCTTCGACAGGCTGAGCGCGTCGGGGATGCTTGCCTGCGCGATCTGCGGCTCGGCGGCGGTCGAAAAGGCGCTTATGGCCCCGCAGGTGCAGAACGCGCGCGCCGACACCGCGCCCCATCCCGCCGAACAGGCGCTCGCCGAATTGCGTCGCCGGATCGAGGAGACGGCCGATTACGTCGGCCCCCGATTCGCCAGCGAGGCGCGCGACATGCATGATGGAGTGGTCCCCGAACGCGCGATCTATGGCGAGGCGCGACCGGACGAGGCGCGCCGGTTGATCGAGGATGGCATCCCGGTCGCGCCGCTGCCCTTCACCCCGCGCCGCAAGTCGAACTGAGGGGCCCATGCATATCGTCATCACCGGAGCATCGCGCGGCATTGGCGCAGAGCTTGCCGCGCGTTACAGCGCAGAGGGCCACGACGTCACCGGAACCGCGCGCGCGGGCGGCGGCGGCCTTGTGGCGCTCGACGTGACGCGGCCCGACGATTTCGCCGCGCTGACCGGGGCGCTTGCGGGGCGTCCGGTCGATCTGCTGATCTGCAACGCGGGCATCTATCCCGACAAGGGCGAGAGCCTTGATGAGGGATACCCGGCGGCGATGTGGGCCGAGACCTTCGCCACCAACGTCACCGGCGTGTTCCTTGCCGTGCAGGCGCTCCTGCCCGGTCTGCGCGCGGCAGGGGCCGCGAAGATCGCCATCATTTCGAGCCAGATGGCCAGCCACACCCGTGCGCCGGGCGGCAGCTATGTCTACCGCGCCTCCAAGGCTGCCGCGCTCAACCTCGGGCGCAACCTTGCCGCCGATCTTGCCCCCGAGGGCATCGCCGTGGGCATCTATCACCCCGGCTGGGTGCGCACCGACATGGGCGGTGCCGCGGCCGAGATTTCCGTGACCGAAGCCGCCGCGGGATTGATGGCGCGCTTTGCCGCGCTCGGCCCCGCCTCGACAGGCTGTTTCGAGACATGGGACGGGCGCGCCCATCCCTATTGAGGGGCGCACGCGCCATCGCCGCCCCCTTGCGCACACGCCTTCCCGCGCGTAAACCGCGCGCGAAATTCCCGCTCAGGACCGCGCCCATGCCCGTTCTCGTGATGAAATTCGGCGGCACCTCGGTCGCCAATATCGACCGTATCCGCCGCGCCGCCAAGCGTGTCGGCGTCGAGGTGGCCAAGGGCTATGACGTCATAGTCATCGTCTCGGCCATGTCCGGCAAGACCAACGAGCTTGTCGGCTGGGTGAACGAGATATCGCCCCTGCACGACGCGCGCGAATATGACGCGGTGGTCAGTTCCGGGGAGAACGTGACCGCCGGTCTCATGGCGTTGGTGTTGCAGGAGATGGAAATCCCCGCCCGAAGCTGGCAGGGTTGGCAGGTGCCGCTCCTGACGAATTCCGCCCATTCCGCCGCCCGGATCGAGGAAATCCCGACCGCCAAGATTTCCGCCAAGTTCGGCGAGGGGATGCGCGTGGCCGTGGTCGCGGGGTTCCAGGGCCTCAGCCCCGAGGGGCGCATCACCACGCTCGGGCGGGGCGGGTCGGACACCACCGCCGTGGCCTTTGCGGCCGCTTTCGGGGCCGAACGCTGCGACATCTACACCGATGTGGACGGGGTCTATACCACCGATCCACGCATCAGCGCCAAGGCGCGTAAACTTGACCGGATCGCCTTCGAGGAGATGCTGGAACTGGCCTCGCTCGGGGCGAAGGTGCTCCAGACCCGCTCGGTCGAGCTGGCGATGCGGTATAACGTCAGGCTGCGCGTGCTCAGCAGTTTCGAGGAACAATCGGACGAGGCCGGCACGCTCGTCTGCGCCGAGGAGGATATCATGGAATCGAACGTGGTCAGCGGGATCGCCTATTCCCGCGAAGAGGCGAAGATGACGCTGGTTTCGGTCGCCGACCGTCCCGGTATCGCTGCGGCGATCTTCGGCCCACTGGCCGAGGCCGGGGTGAACGTGGACATGATCATCCAGAACATCGCCGAAGAGGGGCGCACCGACAT
Organism: Roseovarius sp. MBR-79; assembly: GCF_053628555.1. NCBI lineage: Bacteria > Pseudomonadati > Pseudomonadota > Alphaproteobacteria > Rhodobacterales > Roseobacteraceae > Roseovarius > Roseovarius sp. MBR-79. The sequence continues at coordinate 45,690 of NZ_JBRJGP010000008.1, forward strand.
GACGTTCTCGTGCCCCACCGATCAGGTGAAACGGGCCGAGAAGGCGCTGAGCGACGCAAAGGCCGCGGGGCATATCAACTATCACGACCTCATTGCCGATACCGATGTGGCCAAGGTCTCTGCCGTGGGGATCGGGATGCGCAGCCAGTCGGGCGTTGCGGCGAAGATGTTCAAGACGCTCAGCGACGAGGGCATCAACATCAAGGTGATTGCAACCTCCGAGATAAAGATTTCCGTGCTGATCGACCGGAAATACATGGAACTTGCGGTGCAGGCGCTGCATGATGCCTTCGGGTTGGACAAGGCCGCCTGATCCCGGCATGGTGCCGGGCCGGGACAGGCCCGCGACTCGAGGGATCGGGGGGACAGCCGCGATGAGCGAGACGTTCAGGACCGACAGCCGTCAGATGCTCGGGCGTCTGCGCGCGATCATGGCCGAGGAGGGCGGCGGCCAGACCCGGCTTGACCGGATCACCCGGCTGATTGCCGAAGAGATGCACGCCGAGGTGTGTTCGATCTATCTGTTCCGTGACGAGACAACGCTGGAGCTTTGCGCCACCGAAGGGCTGCGCGCCGAATCCGTCCACCTGACCCGGTTGCGGCTTGGCGAGGGGCTTGTCGGTCGCGTCGCGCGCTCGGGTTCGGTGATCAACACCGATGACGCCCCCGCCGCCCCCGGTTTTCGCTACATGCCCGAGACCGGAGAGGAGGCCTATTCCTCTTTCGTCGGGGTCCCCATCCAGCGGCTGGGTGAGAAGCTGGGCGTGCTGGTCGCGCAGTCGAAAAAGGCGCGGCTCTTCTCCGACGACGAGGTCTATGCGCTTGAAGTGGTCGCGATGGTGCTGGCCGAGATGACCGAGCTTGGGGCCTTTACAGGCGAGAGCGCGGCCATGAAGGCGCGCCATGTCCGCCCGGTGATGTTCAAGGGCACAAGCGCGCAGGAGGGTGCGGCACAGGGCCATGTCTGGCTGCACGAGCCGCGTGTCGTCGTCACCAACCCCATTGCCGAGGACCCCGCACGCGAGTTGGAGCGCCTGCAGGAGGCGGTCGAAGTGCTGCGTGTCGGCGTCGAGCGGATGCTGTCCTCGGCGCAGGACGGCGACAAGGATCAGCTCGACGTGCTCGAAACCTACCGGATGTTCGCCAATTCCAAGGGCTGGATGCGCCGGATGGAGGCCAATATCGACAGCGGCCTCTCGGCCGAAGCGGCGGTGGAAAAGGAACAGTCCGCCGCCCGCGCCCGCATGACCCAGGTCGCGGACGCCTATCTGCGCGAGCGGCTTCACGATCTGGACGACCTGTCCAATCGCCTGTTGCGCATCCTGACCGGGCAGGGCCGCGAGACCGGGGCCGAGATGCCCGCCGATCCCATTCTGGTGGCCCGCAATATCGGCCCCGCCGAGCTTCTGGATTACGGGCGGGGCTTGCGCGGGATCGTGCTCGAGGAGGGCGCGGTCGGCTCTCACGCGGCGATCGTCGCCCGCGCGCTGGCGATCCCGCTCGTCATCAATGCCGAGCGCATCACCACCGAGGCGCTCAACGGGGATTTCATCCTTGTCGATGGCGATCAGGGCATTGTGCATCTGCGCGCCGACGATGCCGTGACGTCCGCTTTTCGCGACAAGATGGCGATGCAGGCGCAGGCGCAGGAGCGCTACGCCTCGATCCGCGACAAGCCCGCCGAGACGCTTTGCGGCACTCGGATCAGGCTCAAGATGAACGCAGGGCTGATGGCCGACCTGCCCAGTCTGGAAAACTCGGGTGCCGAGGGGGTGGGGCTTTTCCGCACTGAGTTGCAGTTTCTCACCCGCAGCCACATGCCCAAGCGCGCCGAGTTGAGCGCGCTCTATGCCCGCGTGATGGACGCGGCCAAGGGCAGTCGCGTGGTCTTTCGCACGCTCGATATCGGCTCGGACAAGGTGCTGCCCTACATGAAGCCCACCGACGAGCCGAACCCCGCCATGGGCTGGCGCGCGGTGCGCGTCGCGCTGGAAAAACCGGGGGTGATGCGGATGCAGCTTCAGGCGCTCATTCGCGGTGCCAAGGGGCGCCCTCTCTCGGTCATGTTCCCGTTCGTGGCCCAACATCAGGAGTTTCGCGCCGCGCGTGCCGAAATGGACAAGGCCCTTGAACGCGAGCGCATCCTTGGCCACCCCGTGCCCGAGGAAATCGAGGTGGGCGCGATGCTCGAAACACCCTCGCTTGCCTTCGCCCCGGACGCCTTTTTCGAAGAGGTGGATTTCCTGTCCATCGGGGGCAACGATCTCAAGCAATTCTTCTTTGCCGCCGATCGCGAGAACGAGCGGGTGCGCCGACGCTATGACACGCTCGACGTCAGCTACCTCAATTTCCTCGAAGGGATCGTCTATCGCTGCGCCACGCTCGGCACGCGGCTCAGCTTTTGCGGCGAGGACGCGGGCCGCCCCGTCGAGGCCGCCTGTCTGGCCGCGCTCGGCTTTCGGACGCTCTCGATGCGCCCTGCGTCCATCGGCCCGGTCAAGAGCCTCTTGCGCCGCACGGACCTGGGCGAATTGCGCACGATCCTGCACGAGGAACGCGCGCGCGGGACGCACAGCCTGCGCAAGGCCGCGATGGATTACCTGCGCTCGAAGCTCTGATCCTTCAGCCGCGCGCGGGCCGGGATGCCCAGAAAGGCGGCGATTTCCGCCGCCACTGCCTGCGGGCGGGTGATCGGCCCCATATGGCCCGCGCCCGCGATGGTGGCGCGGCGGCAATCGGGCAGGCGCGCGGCAAGGCCGTCGTTGATCGCGCCGATGATCGCGGGCGAGCGCGCGCCCTGCATCAAGAGCACCGGCGCGGCGATGCGGGTGAGCGCGCCCGAGGCCAGCATTCCGCCCGCGTCCCCATAAAGCGCGGGGGCGGCGGCCTCGATCAGCGGCATCTGCGCGGCGATGCGGGCGCGGGTAGGAGCGGGCAGGGCGTCCCACCCCTCACCATCGCCCCAGACCCGCAGAAAGCCGCGTGCCGCCCGGCCCGTGTCGCCTGCCTCGAGGCCCGCCCGATACTCGGCCATCTCTGCTTCATCTTCTGCGCGCATCTCGGGCCGGTCCGTGAGTGCCACGGCAAAGAATACCGGCTCATAGAGGCTGAGCGAGCGCACGAGATGTGGATGCTCCACGGCCAGCCGCAAGGCCACGGTTGCTCCGAAGGAATGGCCGATGATGTCCGCAGGCGCGTCGAGCAGATCGGCGGCCATGGCCGTGCTTGTGGCCTGAATCTCGCCCTCATTCTCCCAGGCACCGCTGCCGCCGTGCCCCGGCAGATCGAAGGCCGTCAGCGTCAGGTCCGCCCCGAGCGCCCGTGCCACACCGGCCCAGGCCCCGGAATGTGCCAGCGAGCAATGGATGGCAAGGGCCGCGCGCGCGCCTTGTCCCATCACCTGCCAATGGGTCGCAAAGCCACCCCGAAGCCCGTGCGGCATTGCCTCAGAGCGTGCCCGCAAGATGCAGGTCCAGATCCTCCAGCCGGTCCTGCCCCCAGAACATCTGCCCGCTGTCCACCACGTAGAACGGCGCACCGAAGACCCCCGCCGCGACAGCCTCTTCAAGGTTGGCGGCATAGGTTTCGGCCCCAGACAGAAGCCCGCTATCGGCCAGCGCCGGATCGAACCCCGCCTTTTCGAGGCAATCGCGCACCACGTCATCCCCGGCGATGTCGCGCTCTTCGGCCCAGCAGGCGCGCAGGATGCTCTGCACAAGCGCGCCGGTATCGCCGCCACCGGTCTTTTGCGCCGCGATTATGGCATAGGAGGAGGGGGCCGGGTTGGTTGGCCAATGGGCGGGTTTGAGGTTGAGCGGCAGGCCGCGCCTTTTCGCCTGACGCGGGATCTCCTGCGCGCGATAGGCGTTGCGCGACGGGTGGCGCTCGGCGGGCGCGGTGCCGCCGGTGCGCGCGAACAGAGCCATGATGTCGAGCGGCTTGTAGGTTACGCTCGCGCCGTGCCTGGCGGCGATCCGTTCCAGCCCGTCCCCGGCCAGATAGGCAAAAGGCGAAAGGGTGGAGAAGTAATAATCGATATGGGCCATCGCGGCATGCTCCCTTCAAGGTTTGCCTGACCGTAGGGCCATGCTAAGCGGGGCGCAACATCACGAATCTGTCACACAGACATCCGGGGACACTGCCATGGCCGCCAATGACGAACCGAAGCTGATTTCGGGCAATGCCAACATGCCGCTTTCCAAGGCCATCGCGCGCCGCATGTCCGTGCATCGCGGCATGAGCGTGGGGCTTGTCGATGCCCGCATCGAGCGATTCAACGATCAGGAAATCTTTGTTGAGATATTCGAGAACGTGCGCGGCGAGGACATGTTCATCATCCAGCCGACCTCGAAGCCCGCGAATGACAACCTGATGGAACTTCTGATCATGGCCGACACGCTGCGGCGGTCCTCGGCCCGGCGCATCACCGCCGTGATCCCCTATTTCGGCTATGCCCGGCAGGACCGCCGCACCAAGGCGCGCACGCCGATTTCCGCCAAGCTGGTCGCCAACATGATCGTCGAAGCGGGGATCGAGCGGGTTCTGACCATGGATCTGCACGCCGCGCAGATTCAGGGCTTTTTCGATATTCCGGTGGACAACCTCTATGCCTCGCCCATCTTCGCGCTCGACATCAAGGCCCAGTTCGGTGCCTCCATCGGTGACGTGATGATCGTCTCGCCGGACGTGGGCGGCGTGGCACGCGCGCGCGAGTTGGCCAAGCGGATCAACGCGCCTCTCTCGATCGTCGACAAGCGCCGCGAGAAGCCCGGCGAGATCGCCGAGATGACCGTAATCGGCGAGGTCGTGGGCAAGATCTGCATCATCGTGGATGACATGTGCGACACGGCAGGCACCATGTGCAAGGCCGCCGAGGTGCTGCTCGAGAACGGCGCGCGCGAGGTTCACGCCTATACCACCCATGGTGTGATGTCCGGCCCGGCGGTCGAGCGGATCACGGGGTCGGTGCTGAAATCCATGGTGATCACCGACACGATCCAGCCGACCGAGGCAGTCAAGGCCACGCCCAATATCCGCATCATCCCGACCGCGCCGATCTTTGCCCAGGCGATCCTCAACATCTGGAACGGCACCAGCGTCTCGTCGCTCTTCGAGGCTGACAGCCTTGAGCCGATCTACGAAGGCCGGTTCAATCACTGACCAAGGGATCCGTGCGGCGACCGGGAAAAGACCCGTTTGAGCGGACCGATCTTCTGATGCCGCGCTCATGGCCGTCGGCTCAGATCCGATTTCTTGAAAAGAAATCGGCCCGAAATCTGTTCAAGATTTCGCGGTCCGCTCCCTCTGCAATGCCGCGCCCACGACCGGTCAGATATGCCCACAGAGGGAATCTTGCCGCCTTTTCCATGGGCAGGCGCGGCGAAAACTCATCTTTTTTCTCAGTGGCGGGTTGCGCATTAGGTCGCACTTGCAGCAAGTTGTTGAAATCAAGCGGTATTCTATAGTATACATCGCTTTCCAAGCCGCTTGCCCGATCCCAAAGCCTCTGCTACACCCCAGCCGAATTTCGTTGTTCCGCGAGGCGCATCGCAAACCAAAGCCCCCGGTCGTGGCCTTTCGTCACGCATCGCCAACCGGGGCCAGATTATCGGAAGGGTGGACGTGTCCGAACCAGCTTCGATTTCTTCCGGCATCGCCGCGCGCTATGCCACCGCCATATTCGAGCTTGCCCGTGAGAGCAAAACGCTTCCCAAGCTTGAGAGCAACCTTGATGACATGTCCGCAGCACTAGACGCCAGCGCTGACCTGCGCGCTGTCATCGCCTCGCCGGTGCTGAGCCGCGAGGTGCAGGGCGCGGCCATCGGGGCCATCGCCGACAGGATGGGTCTTGTGCCGGAACTGCGCAACGGTCTTGCCCTCATGGCCGCCAAGCGCCGCCTCTTCGTGCTGCCGCAACTCATTGCCCGGCTTGGCGACATGATCGCCGAGGACAAGGGTGAGGTGCGTGCCGAAGTGACATCCGCCAAGGCGCTCACGAAGGCGCAGGCCGACACGCTTGCCAAAACCCTCAAGGCGCGCGTCGGGCGCGACGTGAAACTGAAAACGACCGTCGATGAAAGCCTCATCGGCGGTCTGGTCGTCAAAGTGGGCTCCAAGATGATCGACACCTCGATCCGCTCGCGGCTCGATTCCCTCCAGAATGCAATGAAAGAGGTCGGATAAATGGGTATCCAAGCAGCAGAGATTTCTGCGATCCTGAAGGACCAGATCAAGAATTTCGGCCAGGAGGCCCAGGTGGCCGAGATCGGCCGGGTGCTCTCGGTCGGGGACGGGATCGCGCGCGTCCACGGGCTTGACAACGTGCAGGCCGGCGAACTCGTCGAGTTTCCGGGCGGCATCATGGGCATGGCGCTCAACCTCGAGAGCGACAACGTGGGCGTCGTGATCTTCGGGTCCGACCGCGACATCAAGGAAGGCGACACCGTCAAGCGCACCAAGTCCATCGTGGACGTGCCGATCGGTGACGAGCTGCTTGGCCGCGTTGTGGACGGTCTCGGCAACCCGCTGGACGGCAAGGGCCCGATCAAGACCGCGACCCGCGGTCTGGCAGACGTGAAGGCCCCCGGCATCATCCCGCGCAAATCGGTGCATGAGCCGATGGCCACGGGCCTCAAATCCGTTGACGCCATGATCCCGATCGGCCGTGGCCAGCGCGAGCTGATCATCGGCGACCGCCAGACCGGCAAGACCGCCGTGGCGCTCGACACGATCCTCAACCAGAAGGTCTATAACGAGGCCGCAGGCGACGACGAGGGCAAGAAGCTCTATTGCGTCTACGTCGCCATCGGGCAGAAGCGCTCGACCGTGGCGCAGCTTGTGAAGAAGCTCGAGGAATCGGGCGCGATGGCCTATTCCATCGTGGTCGCGGCCACCGCCTCGGACCCCGCGCCGATGCAGTATCTGGCCCCCTATTCCGCCACCGCCATGGCCGAGCATTTCCGCGACAATGGCCGTCACGCGCTGATCATCTATGATGATCTTTCCAAACAGGCCGTCGCGTACCGCCAGATGTCGCTCCTGCTGCGCCGCCCGCCGGGCCGCGAAGCCTATCCCGGCGACGTGTTCTATCTCCACTCCCGCCTGCTGGAGCGTTCGGCCAAGCTCAACGAAGAGAATGGCTCGGGCTCGCTCACTGCGCTGCCGATCATCGAGACGCAGGGTGGCGACGTGTCGGCCTTCATCCCGACCAACGTGATCTCGATCACCGACGGGCAGATCTTCCTTGAGACGGAACTCTTCTATCAGGGTATCCGCCCGGCCGTGAACACCGGTCTGTCGGTGTCGCGCGTCGGTTCTTCGGCGCAGACCAACGCGATGAAATCGGTCGCGGGCCCGGTCAAGCTGGAACTGGCGCAGTATCGCGAGATGGCGGCCTTCGCGCAGTTCGGCTCGGACCTCGACGCCGCGACGCAGCAGCTTCTCAACCGTGGCGCGCGCCTGACCGAGTTGATGAAGCAGGCGCAGTATTCGCCGCTGACCAATGCCGAGATCGTCTGCGTGATCTATGCGGGCACCCATGGCTATCTTGACAAGATCGGCGTGGGCGAGGTGGGCCGTTACGAGCAGGGCCTGCTCAAGCATCTTCGTGGCAAGCATCAGGGTCTGCTGGATTACATCACCAAGGAGGATCCCAAGATCAAGGGTGAGGCCGAGGACAAGATCAAGGCTGCGCTGGACGAATTCGCCGCTGACTTCGCGTAAGGGGGAGATAAGGCAATGCCGAATCTCAAGGACCTGAAAAACCGGATCTCGTCGGTCAAATCGACCCGCAAGATCACGAAGGCCATGCAGATGGTCGCCGCGGCGAAGCTTCGCCGTGCTCAGGAGGCCGCGGAAATGTCGCGGCCTTACACCGAACGCTTCAACGCGGTGATGGCCAAGCTGGCTGCCTCTGTTGGCGATGCCGAGAACGCGCCGCGCCTTCTGGCGGGGACCGGCGCGGACAAGGTGCATCTTCTGGTGGTGCTGACGGCCGAGCGCGGGCTTTGCGGCGGCTTCAACGCCAATATCGCCAAGCGTGCCAAGGCAGAGGCCACAAAGCTGCTCGGTCAGGGCAAGACGGTCAAGATCATCACCGTCGGGAAAAAGGGCCGCGACGCGATGCGGCGCGATTTCGGTGCCTATTTCATCGAGCATGTGGACCTTTCGGAGGTCAAGCGCGTGGGCTATGCCGAGGCGCAGGCGGTCGCGGCCAAGGTGCTCAAGCGGTTCGACGCGGGCGAGTTCGACGTGGCAAAGATTTTCTTCGCCCGGTTCGAAAACGTGGTAAGCCAGATCCCGACGATGCAGCAGGTCATTCCCGCCGATGTGGGCGAGGCCGAAGCGGTGGATACCGACAGCTTCTACGATTACGAGCCCGACGAGCAGGCGATCCTTGCTGATCTTCTGCCGCGCGGCGTGGCCACGCAGATCTTCAGCGCGCTGCTGGAAAACGGGGCCTCGGAACAGGGCGCGCGCATGTCCGCCATGGACAACGCCACCCGCAACGCCGGCGAGATGATCGACAAGCTGACCATCGAATACAACCGCTCGCGTCAGGCCGTGATCACCAACGAGCTGATTGAAATCATTTCCGGCGCCGAGGCGCTGTAAGAAAACCGGAGACGAAAAATGGCTAAAGCAAAAGGCAAAGTGACCCAGGTCATCGGCGCCGTGGTGGACGTTCAGTTCGGCGATCACCTGCCCGCGATCCTCAACGCGCTTGAAACCGACAACAACGGCAAGCGCCTCGTGCTCGAAGTGGCGCAGCACCTCGGCGAGAACACCGTGCGCACCATCGCCATGGATGCGACCGAGGGTCTCGTGCGCGGTCAGGAAGTGCGCGACACCGACGGCCCGATCTCGGTTCCGGTGGGCGACGCCACTCTGGGACGCATCCTCAACGTGATCGGCGAGCCGGTGGACGAGGGCGGCCCGATCGAGGCCAAGGAATACCGCTCGATCCACCAGCCCGCGCCGGAATTCAGCGAGCAGTCGACCGAGTCCGAAATCCTTGAAACCGGCATCAAGGTGGTCGATCTGCTGGCACCCTACGCCAAGGGCGGCAAGATCGGCCTCTTCGGTGGTGCGGGTGTGGGCAAGACGGTTCTGATCATGGAGCTGATCAACAACATCGCCAAGGTGCACTCGGGCTATTCGGTGTTTGCCGGTGTGGGCGAGCGGACCCGCGAGGGCAACGACCTCTATCACGAGATGATCGAATCGAACGTGATCAAGCCCGACAACCTGGCCGAGTCCCAGGTGGCCCTCGTCTACGGTCAGATGAACGAGCCGCCGGGCGCGCGTGCCCGTGTGGCCCTGACCGGCCTGACGCTGGCCGAACAGTTCCGCGACCAGTCCGGCACCGACGTTCTCTTCTTCGTCGACAACATTTTCCGCTTCACGCAGGCGGGCTCCGAGGTGTCGGCGCTTCTGGGCCGCATTCCTTCGGCCGTGGGGTATCAACCGACGCTGGCCACCGACATGGGCGCGATGCAGGAACGCATCACCTCGACCAAATCCGGCTCGATCACGTCGATTCAGGCCGTCTATGTGCCTGCGGACGACCTGACCGACCCGGCCCCGGCCACGACCTTCGCCCACCTCGACGCCACGACCGTTCTCAGCCGTGCGATTTCGGAACTGGGCATCTACCCCGCCGTGGACCCGCTCGATTCCAACTCGCGCCTGATGGACCCGCAGATCGTGGGTGAAGAGCATTATCAGGTGGCGCGCGACGTGCAGGGGATCCTTCAGCGCTACAAGTCGCTTCAGGACATCATCGCCATTCTCGGCATGGATGAGCTCTCGGAAGAGGACAAGCTCACCGTCGCCCGCGCCCGGAAAATCCAGCGCTTCCTGTCGCAGCCTTTCGACGTGGCCAAGGTGTTCACCGGCTCCGACGGCATCCAGGTGCCGCTCGAGGAAACGATCCGCTCGTTCAAGGCCGTGGTCGCGGGCGAATACGATCACCTGCCCGAGGGGGCGTTCTACATGGTCGGCGGCATCGAGGACGTGATCGCCAAGGCCGAGCGTATGGCCGCCGCTGCTGCCTGAGCCATTGCGGCGGGCCGGCGGCCCGCCCCACACCTGTAAAGGAGGCCTGAATGGCTGAGACAGTGCAATTCGATCTGGTGAGTCCCGAGCGTCGTCTCGCCTCGGTCGCCGCGCGCGAAGTGCAGATACCGGGGGCCGAGGGCGATCTGACGGCCATGGCCGATCACGCCCCGCTCATCACCACGCTGCGGCCGGGCATTGTCCGGGTCACGGCGGATGGCGGCACTCAGGAATTCGTCGTGACCGGCGGCTTTGCCGAAATCAGCGGCGAGGGGGTGTCGGTTCTGGCCGAGCGTGCCGTCGCGCGCGCCGACATGACCGCGGAAACCTTCAAGGCGATGGTGGACGAGGCGACCGATCGTCTGGCCCACGCCCAAGAGAGCCCGACGGGCGAGGCGGGCCTTGTTGACGACGCGGCCAAGCTTCTGGCGGATATGGTCGCCATGGGCGACGAGATCGGCCTCTCGGCACGCTGAGTGGTTCGGCAGTATGGATTGAAGGGCCGCGCGCGACGCGGCCCTTTTCTTTTTCCGTTCTCATTTTCGCCGAAAACCTCTATTAACCAAGGCCACTTCGAAAAGAGACGGACATGCAGGTATTTCTCAGGGAGGCGATCGGCGTTGCGCAGGGCGAAGAGGTCCTGTTTTCCGATTATGAGCACGATGGAGAGATGTGGAAGGGCACTGGCGCACGCGAGCGGCGCATGCGCATCACATTCCCGCAGGCGTTTCGCGCCGCGCCGATGGTGCATGTTGGCCTCTCGCTCTGGGACACCGACAGCGGCACCAATGCGCGCATGGACATCAGCGCCGAGAACGTAACGCCCAAGAGCTTTGACGTCGTGTTCCGCACCTGGGCCGATACCCGCGTGGCCCGTGTGCGCGTTTCCTGGATGGCGATCGGCACGGCGCATCACCCCGATGACTGGTCGGACCTGGATTAGCGTTGCTGCTCGGTCACAGGTGCGCCTGTAGCGCCTCGCAACGCCCGTGCCAGCCGTGCGACGCCCTCGGGAATACGGTCTTCCGGGATCGAGGAATAGGCGAGGCGATAGAAGTTGCCCGGGCGTTGCGCGGCGTGAAAGAACGGCGCGCCGGGCTCGATCAACACACCCTGCGCGCGCAACCCCGCCTCCAGCACGGTGGTATCCACCCCCTCCGGTGCCGCCATCCAGATCGAGGAGCCGCCGAACACGCCGCGCCCCGCGATATCCAGCCCCTCGCGCGCCAGTGCCGCCTCCATCACCTCTCGCCTGCGGGCAAGGATACGTGACATGCGCCGGATCAGGCTGTCGTAATGGCCGAGGCTCAGGAAATAGGCCGCCGTGCGCTGCATCAGGCCCGGAGGATGGCGCAGCACCGAGGCGCGCAGCGCCCGCGCCTCGCGGATGAAGGCGCGCGAGCCGACCAGATAGCCCAGCCGCAGCCCCGGAAAGATCGACTTGGAGAAGGAGCCGACATAAATCACCCGCCCCTCGGTATCGAGCGATTTGAGCGCGGGCAGCGGCGGGCGCAGAAAGGACATCTCGAACTCGTAATCATCCTCGACGATGAGCGCCTCGCGCGCGGCGGCGGCGCGCAACAGGGCATGGCGGCGCGCCAGCGGCATGGTGGCATTGGTCGGGGCCTGATGGCTTGGTGTGGTGAAGATCACGTCGGCGCGCTCGGGCAGCGCCTCGGGCGGCAACCCGTCGCGGTCCACGTCCACCGGCACCAGCGCGCAGCGCGATTGCGTGAGAATGTCGCGCAGCGCGTGATAGCAGGGGTTTTCGATCACCGCCACGCGGCGTTGTGTCAAGAGCACCTGCGCCGCCAGCCAGAGCGCATTCTGTGCCCCCATGGTCACGAGGATCTCGGAGGGCTGTGCAAGGATGCCGCGCCGGGGCAGGGTGTGGCGGGCGATGAACTCGACCAGCCTCGGATCGTCGCGGTCGTAGTGATCGGCGCTCAGCGCGTGGAAATCCTTTTGGCCGAGCGCCCGCAGCGCGCATTGCCGCCAGTTGGCATGATCGAAGATCGCCGGATCGCTTTGTCCGTAGATGAACGGATAGGGGTAGCGCGCCCAGTCGAGCGGCTTTTCCGGTGTGTCCCCCTCGCTGTAGCGCCGCCCGAGCGCGCGCGCCCAGTCCACCGCATCACTCTGCGGCGCTGGCGCGTCGAAGGCGGGCGGCTCCGGCGCGTTCCGGGAAATGTAATAGCCCGACCGGTCGCGGCTCTCGAGATAGTCATTGGCCTGCAACTCGGTCAGTGCCAGTGTCACGGTGATCCGGCTCACGCCCAGATGCGCCGCAAGCTTTCGCGACGACGGCAGTTTTTCGCCCTTGCGGAAGCGACCCGACAGGATGCCCTCGGCGATCATCTGCCTTATGCGCGCCTGAAGCGTGCCTTCACCCTCGGGGGTCAGAAAGAAGGTCTCAACCGGAATCGCCATGAGGGGACGATAGGCTGGCCTTAAGGCGCGCGCAATCTGGTATGGTCAGAGCGCTGCGCGCGACCGGCTTGCCTGCGCGGGCGGAACCGATCATCGTCACCCGCGAACCGAAAAGGGAGAACACGATGATCGCGATCATATTCGAGGTGGAACCGGGCGACGGCCAGAAAGAACCCTATCTGGAAATGGCGGCGAAGATGCGCACGCTTGTCGAGAGCGTGGAGGGGTTCATCAGCGTCGAGCGATTCCAGAGCCTGACCAACCCCGGCAAGCTCCTGTCGCTCTCGTTCTGGGAGGATGAGGCGGCGGTCATGCGCTGGCGGCAGCTTGAGGCGCATCGCGCGGCACAAAAGGCCGGGCGCAAGGTGATGTTCGATGATTACCGCCTGCGCGTGGTCAGTGTGATCCGCGATTACGGCAAGTTCGACCGTGCCGAGGCCCCCGAGGACAGCCGCGCCGCGCATGGCGGCTGATCGGGCGCGGGCATGAAATCGGGATCGGCCAGCCGGTCGAGCAGGCCCGAGATGTCCTCGATCTCTTCGGCCACAAGATGCAGCACGTCGCCTTGCCGCTCCACCCGCCCCGTCACCCGCAGAAGCCGCCCGGCGATCACCGCGCGGCGGAACCGCTCGAACACCTTGCGCCAGACCACGACATTGACCACCCCGGTCTCATCCTCGAGGGTGAGAAACACCACGCCCTTGGCGGTGCCGGGCCGCTGGCGCACCAGCACAAGTCCGGCCACGGCGATGCGCAGGCCCGGTGCCACCTCGGGCAGGCGCGCGGCGACAAGGGCAGAGGGCGGGCGCGGAAATGACATGAGAACAAAGATAGAACATGCGCGCTGCCGTGCAACTCTTTTCCACATACGCCGCAAATGGGGCTGGTCTCGGGGCAGGGGCTTGGCTACGTAGCCTGTTGAATTGCTGTCAAAGGGAGAGGCCGCACATGGCGAAGATCACCTATATCGAGCACAACGGCACGCGCCACGAGGTCGAGGTCGCCAATGGGCTGACCGTGATGGAAGGCGCGCGTGACAACAACATTCCCGGCATCGAGGCGGATTGCGGCGGCGCCTGCGCCTGCTCGACCTGCCATGTCTATGTTGCGCCCGACTGGGTGGAGAAACTGCCGCCCAAGGAGGACATGGAAGAGGACATGCTCGATTTCGCCTATGAGCCGGACCCGAAACGCTCTCGCCTGACATGCCAGCTCAAGGTGAGCGACGCACTTGACGGGCTGGTGGTGCAAATGCCCGAACGCCAGATCTGATCCGATGCGCGCGTGGCTCACAGCCCTGGCCATTGGCCTTGCTGGCGCGGCTTCGGCAGAGGAGCCATGGCAGACCGCCGAGGGGCCGGGGATCGTGGCGGCACGCTTCGAGGTGCCCGACAACAGCTATCCTCACCGGATCATGGGCCGCATCCCCGAACGCCGGGTGCTGGCGGTGCGCGATGCGCAGGGGCGCGACTATAGGCTTGATCTGCGCGAGGGGCCGGAGCCTGCCCATGTTTTCGAGGATATCGCGCCGCGCCTTGTCGATGCTGACGGCGATGGCGCGATAGACGTGGTGGTGGTCGAGGCCGGCCCCGAGGCGGGTGCGCATCTGGCGATCTACAGCCTGCGGCGCGGCGGCCTTGTGAAAGCAGGGGCGACGCCGCCCATCGGGACGCCGTTTCGCTGGCTGGCCCCGGCGGCAATCGCCGATCTGAATGGCGACGGGATCGTTGATATCGCCTATGTCGAGACGCCGCATCTGGGCAAAACGCTCCGCGTGTGGTCCTGGGCGGCCGGTGGCCTTGTGGAAATCGCGCGGCTCAAAGGCGTGACAAATCACCGGATCGGCGACGAGGTGATTTTTGGCGGTTTGCGCGATTGTGGCCACGGCCCGGAAATCGTGCTGGCCGATGCTGCCTTTCGCCGCCTTGTCGCCGTGGCGTTCGAGGGTGAGGCCCTCGCCGCACGCCCGCTGCCGATCGAGGCCGGCCCGCACGGGTTCGACACGGCGCTGGCCTGCCGCTAAGCGCGCCTCAAGACGCCGCCTCGACCGCCCCCACAAGCCGCGCCATCACCCGGTCGAGCATGCCGGGATCAATCGCCTCGGCCATCACGCGGATGAGCGGCTCTGTCCCTGAAGCCCGAAGCAACAGCCGCCCGTCGCTGCCCAGTTCCGCCTCCGCCTCGGCCACCGCGTTCTGGACGATATCGGACTTGAGCGGGGTCTTGCCCTCGGCAAAGCGCACGTTGACCAGGCGCTGCGGCACCGGCTCGAAGACCCGCACCAGCTCGCTTGCCCGCTGCCCGGTCTCGACCATCGCTGCAAGAAATTGCAATGCCCCGATGAGGCCGTCGCCGGTGGTGGCATAATCGGTCATCACGATATGGCCCGACTGCTCGCCGCCCAGATTGAACCCCCCCGCACGCATCGCCTCGACCACATGCCGGTCACCGACCGGGGTGCGCTTGAGCGCGATACCCTGTGCCGCCAGATGCCGCTCCAGCCCGAGATTGGACATCACCGTGGCCACCAGCGTATCGCCCGCCAGCCGCCCCTCGCGCGCCCATCGCGTGGCGATCAGCGCCATGAACTGATCGCCGTCGGCCACGCGGCCCTGTTCGTCGATAAGCACGACCCGGTCCGCATCGCCATCGAGGCAGATCCCCAGATCCGCGCGCGTCTCCTGCACCTTGCGCGCCGCCGCCTCCGGGCGGGTGGAACCGCAATTGAGGTTGATGTTAAAGCCATCGGGCTCGACGTTCAGCGCGATGACCTCGGCCCCCAACTCCCACAGAACCTCGGGCGCGGTGCGATAGGCGGCCCCATTGGCGCAATCGACCACGATGCGCAAGCCACCGAGGCGCCGGCGTCGTGGAAAGGTCGTCTTGGCATATTCAACGTATCGTCCGCGCGCATCGTCCACGCGGCGCGCGCGACCGATATTTTCAGGCGCGGACGGGTTAACACTCTGGTCCACCAGCCGCTCGATGGCCGCCTCTGCCTCGTCGCTCAGCTTGAAGCCGTCCGGGCCGAACAGCTTGATCCCGTTATCCGAGGCAGGGTTGTGGCTGGCCGAGATCATCACGCCCACATCGGCACGCAAGGCATGGGTAAGATAGCCGATGGCGGGCGTCGGAACGGGACCAAGCAGAAACACGTTCATCCCGGTGGAGGTGAAGCCCGCAGTCATCGCGTATTCGATCATGTAACCCGAGCGCCGCGTGTCCTTGCCGATCACGACACGATGTTCCTTCTTGTCGGTGCGGAAATAGCGCCCCGCCGCAGCGCCGAGGCGCAGCGCCATGTCGGCGGTCATCGGCCAGCTATTGGCCTGCCCGCGAATCCCGTCCGTGCCGAAAAGGTTCTTGCCCATGGAGGGTCTCCCGAAAAAACAACGCAGATGAAATGCCAATTGGCCACGCGCGTGTCTTACCCTGATGCCCGGTGGCTGTCCACATTCTGCGTCGCGGCATGGCTTGACGCCAGCTTGGTGACCCGCATGATGCGCGAAACCCCGCTCGAGAGGAGCCGCACCATGCCCGACACATCACCGAAAACCGCCGTTGTCACCGGGGCCGCGCGCGGTATCGGGCTGGCGACCACGCGGGCCTTTCTCGATCAGGGTTGGCGCGTGGTGATGATTGACCGCGACGCCCCCGCGCTCACCGAGGTGGCCGCCGGGCTGAGCGGCGTCGATCCGGTGATTTGCGACGTGTCGCAGCCCGGCCAGGTAGACCAGATGGCCGCCTATCTGGCCGAGACCTGCGAAAGCGTCGATGCGCTGGTGAACAACGCTGGTGTCGCTGATTTCGGCCCCATCGCCGAAACCGATTTCGCCCGCTGGCGCACGGTGATGGAGACCAATCTGGATGGCGTGTTCCTGATGTCCCAGGCGCTGCGCGCGCCGCTTTGCGCGGCGCGGGGCGCGATCGTCAACATTGCGTCGATCTCGGGCTTGCGCGCCTCGACGCTGCGGGTGGCCTATGGCACATCGAAGGCGGCGGTGAAGCATCTGACGCTGCAACAGGCGGTGGAACTGGGCGAGCATGGCGTGCGTGTCAACTGCGTCTGCCCCGGCCCGGTGGCGACCAAGCTGGCGATGGCCGTTCATACCCCCGACATCATCGCCGCCTATCATGACGCGATCCCGCTCAATCGCTACGGCACCGAGGCGGAACTGGCCGAAGTGATCACCTTTCTATGCTCGGAGCGGGCAAGCTATGTCACCGGCCAGATCATCGCCGTCGATGGCGGGTTCGAGGCGACGGGCATCGGCCTGCCGGCGCTCAGAGGAGCGTGAGCAGCGCCTCCGGCGGGCGGCCGATCACGGCGCGATTTCCCGCGATGGCGATGGGGCGCTCGATCAGGACGGGGTTTTCGGCCATGGCCGCGATCAATGTCTCCGGCTCGCTCTCGCGCGAAAGACCCAACTCGCGGAACCGCGCTTCGCCGGTGCGCATCATCTCGATGGGCGCGCAGCCGAGTTGGGCCAGCACCGCGCGCAATTCGGCGTCTGAGGGCGCTTCCTCTAGATAGCGCCGCACCGTGACCGCAGCGCCGTGTTCCTCGAGCAAGGCTAGGCCCTGCCGAGATTTCGAACACCGCGGATTGTGCCAATAGGTGATCACAGCCAATCCTCCCGTTTGGTTCCCACCGCTTCGGCCACGGTGGCGAACCCGTCCCGCGCAAGCAGCGCCTCAAGCCCGCGCGCAATATCGCCGACCAGCGACATCCCCTCGTAAACCAACGCCGAATAAAGCTGCACCGCGCTCGCGCCCGCGCAGATCTTGGCATAGGCGTCCTCGGCCGAGCCGATCCCGCCCACGCCGATGAGCGGCAGCGTGCCCCCGGTCAGCTGCGACAGCCGCGCCAGCACCCGTGTGGACTTCTCGAAGAGGGGCGCGCCGGACAGCCCGCCCGCCTCATGCCTCTGCGGGCTTTGCAGTCCGTCCCGCGCGAGCGTCGTGTTGGTGGCGATGATCCCCGAGAGGCCGCTTGCCAGCGCAACATCGGCAATCTCCGAAAGCTCGGGATCGCTCAGATCCGGCGCGATCTTGAGGAAAACCGGTATCGGGTGCGGCAGCGCATCGCGCGCCGCCATCACACCCGCGAGCAGTGCCGCCAGGGCCTCGGCCCCCTGCAATTCGCGCAGCCGCTCGGTATTGGGGCTGCTGACATTGACCGTGGCGAAATCGAGATGCGCGCCGCAGCGCGCCAGCACCTGCGCGAAATCCCCCGCGCGGTCGGCGCTGTCCTTGTTGGCCCCGAGGTTGAGGCCGATGATCCCCTCTTTCGGGCGCTCTGCCAGCCGCGTTGCCGCCGCCTCCATCCCTTCGTTGTTGAAGCCGAAACGGTTGATCACAGCCCGATCCTCGGTCAGGCGGAAAAGCCGCGGGCGGGCGTTGCCCTCCTGCGCGCGCGGCGTGACCGCCCCCACCTCGACAAAGCCGAACCCGGCGCGGCAGAGCGGGCCGAGTGCCTCGGCGTTCTTGTCGAACCCGGCGGCAAGACCCACCGGGTTGGGCAGGACAAGCCCCGCCAGATCGGTGCGCAAGCGCGGGCTGCTGATCGGCCCCGGCTGCGGCACCAGCCCCAGCCGCAGGGCACGCAGCGCCAGCCCATGCGCGCGCTCCGGGTCCAGCCGGTGCATGAGGCCGAGGCCAAGCCGCTCCACCGGCCTCATTCCAGCCCCGCCGGGAATTGGTGCGCGCCATCCACCAGCGGCAGAGGCTGCGCCCAGACCACATCCGACAGGCGCAATGCGCGGTAAAGATGCGGGAAGAGCGCGCCCCCGCGCGACGGCTCCCATTTCAGGGCGTCGCCAAGCCGCTCGCTCTCGACGGCAAGGAGCATCAAGCCCTCTTCGCCCGCGAAATGCCGTGCCGCCGTCTCGGCGGCCTGCGTGGCGGTGGAGAAATGCACATAGCCATCGGCCAGATCGACCGGCGCGCCAAGGCTCTCGCCCCGCGCCCGCAAATCGTCCCATTCGGGACCACGGAAAATCTTGTAGATCAGCATGGGAGCGGTGATGCCCTGCGGGCGCGCGCCCGTCAAGCGATGCTTGAGGGCGCGGCGCGGATCGGCTAGCAAGAGGGTCCATCGAGAGGGGCAGCCATGGCATTCACCATCGCAATCGACGGGCCGGCAGCGGCGGGCAAGGGCACCATCGGGCGCGCGCTGGCCGCGCATTTCGGGTTTGCCCATCTCGATACCGGCCTTCTCTATCGGGCCACGGGTCGGCGGATGCTCGACGGGCTCGAGGCGGTGGAGGCGGCGCGCAGCCTGCGCGCCGGGGACCTCGACGCCGACGACCTGCGCAGCCCCGAGGTCAGCCAGGCCGCAAGCCGCGTGGCTGCCATCCCCGAGGTGCGTCAGGCCCTGCTCGATTTCCAGCGCGCCTTTGCCCGGCGTGCGGGCGGCGCGGTGCTCGACGGGCGCGATATCGGCACGGTGATCTGCCCCGACGCGGAGGTAAAGCTCTATGTCACGGCCAGCGATGCCGAGCGTGCGCGCCGCCGTCATCTCGAGCTGACCCAAAAGGGCCATGCCGTGACGCTTGAGGAGGTGGCCTGCGATCTGCGCCAGCGCGACGCCCGCGACAGCGCACGGGCCACCGCGCCTCTGAAACCGGCGGCGGACGCGCTCTTGCTCGACACCTCGGAACTGACCATTGATGAGGCCGTCGCGGCCGCCGTGGCCAAGGTCCGGGGCGCTCTGCCGGTCGGCTGAGGTTCAGCCGCCCCGCACCGCGTCGATCATGCGCTGCACGTTGTCGGGGTCCGCGTCGGGCGTGATGCCATGGCCGAGGTTGAAGATATGCGGGCCGCCGCTCAGCGCGTTCACGATGCGCCGCGTCTCGGACATCAGCGCTTCGCCCCCCGTCACCATATGCGAGGATTTGAGGTTGCCCTGCACGCAGCCATCCACCTGCACGTTGGCCGCCACCCATTCCGCGCTCACCGAATCGTCCACCGCGACGCAATCCGCCCCGGTCTGCTTGTGAAAGCCGATGTATTTGTCGCCCGCCTCACGCGGGAAGGCGATGACGGGAATGCCCGGATGCCGGTCCTTCAGCGCCGCGATGATGCGGCGGGCGGGGTCGGTGGCGTAGCGGTCGAAATCATCGCCCTTGAGCGACCCGGCCCAGCTATCGAAGAGCTTGACCACCTCGGCACCCGCACTGATCTGCGCCGAGAGATATTCAACCGTCGCCTCGGTCAAAAGGTCGATCAGCGCCTCGAAAACCGGGCGGTCGGCGTCTTTCAGCGCGTGCGCGGGCCCCTGATCGGGCGTGCCGCGCCCGGCGATCATGTAGGTCGCCACGGTCCAGGGTGCCCCGGCAAAGCCGATCAGCGCCACCTCGGGCGGCAATGCGCCGGCAAGGTTGCGCACGGTCTGATAGACGGGGTTGAGCGTCTCGTGAATATCAGCCACCGGCCGCAGCGCATCAAGGCCCGCCTTGTCGGTGATCGTCGACAGGCGCGGCCCCTCGCCGGTCACGAACCAAAGATCGGCCCCAAGCGCCTGCGGCAACAGCAGGATATCGGCAAAGAGGATCGCCGCATCGAAGCGATAGCGCCGGATCGGCTGAAGCGTGACCTCGGTCGCCAGATCGCTGTTGTAGCAGAGCGACAGGAAATCGCCCGCCTCGGCCCGGGTGGCGCGGTATTCCGGCAGATAGCGCCCCGCCTGCCGCATCATCCAGATGGGCGGGGTGGGCAGCGTTTCGCCATTGAGGGCGCGCAGGATCGGCTTGGTTTCTGGCATGGAGTCCTCCGTTTGCCTTTTGGTCGCGTTGACAGCGCATGATGTCAAGTCGCGGCGCGCTTGCCACGCCGCTTTGTCGCGTCTAAACCGGCTGTCATGACACGTGATATGCCCACCCCGACCCACCCGCTCAAGATCGGCACGCGCGGCTCGCCGCTGGCACTCGCGCAGGCGCATGAGACACGCCGCCGGCTTCAGGCGGCGTTTGACCTGCCCGAGGCCGCTTTCGAGATTTCGGTGATCAAGACCACCGGCGACCGGGTGCTCGACCGCCCGCTCAAGGAGATCGGCGGCAAGGGGCTCTTCACCCGCGAGATCGAGGAGGCGCTTCTTTCGGGGGCCATCGACATCGCGGTGCATTCGATGAAGGACATGCCGGTGCTTCAGCCCGGTGGCCTCACGCTCGACTGTTACCTTCCGCGCGAGGATGTGCGCGATGCTTTCGTGTCGCCCGGTGCGCGTGGCCTTGCTGATCTGCCTTCGGGCGCGCGCGTCGGCACCTCGTCCTTGCGGCGCAAGGCGCAGGTGCTTGTGGCCTGGCCGCATCTCGAGGTGGTGGAGTTTCGCGGCAACGTCCAGACCCGGCTGAAAAAGCTTGAGGACGGCGTTGCGGCCTGCACCTTCCTTGCCATGGCGGGGCTGAACCGGCTCGGGCGTGCCGATGTGGCGACCGCCGCGATTGACCCCGAGGTGATGCTGCCCGCCGTGGCGCAAGGAGCCATCGGGATCGAGCGCCGCGAGGGGGACACCCGCGCCGCCGACATGCTCGCCGCCATCCATGACACACCGACCGGACAGCGCCTCGCCGCCGAGCGCGCCTTTCTCGCAGCACTCGATGGCTCCTGCGAGACGCCGATCGCGGGGCTGGCAGAGCTTGACGGCACCACACTGCGCCTGCGCGGCGAGATCCTGCGCCCCGACGGCGGCGCGCGCCACGCTGATGACGCGACCGCCCCCATCGAAGACGGGGCCGCACTCGGGCATGAGATGGCGGCGCGGCTTCTGGCCGAGGCGGGACCGGGTTTTTTCGACTGGCGCGGCTGAGCCGGATGAAGGGGCCTCTTGCGGCCATTTTCAGCCTTGACGCCTCCACGCCGCTGGCATACCTAGCCCCCTGCTTGGCGGAGTAGCTCAGTTGGTTAGAGCAGCGGAATCATAATCCGCGTGTCGGGGGTTCGAGTCCCTCCTCCGCTACCAAGTTGCACGCTGCGATATCCCAAAATTACCGAAACCTGCGACAAGGTGCGACAGGGCGCTGAGACGTCGGGAGCGGCGGTGGTGGTCTTCAAGGTCGACAGACCTGTGCTATCGCCATCCTATTTTGACACACATCGGCCCCGGACAGCGCCCACGCAACGACCTGTCCCGACCGGGATTGGTCGCGCGGGCCAATCGTGACGTGCGGTCATCCGCGCAATCCTCGACCGGAGCTTTGGCCCGCGCTGACCGACCGGGCTGCGGCAGAACAACTTTCCGAGGCGGCGCAGCAGGCACGTGGAAACAGGCTTGGTCATTGCCATGTGTGGCCGGCCCCCGGAATGAAAAAGGCACCGATGCCGATCAGGTCCAGTCCGCCTCGGTGATATTCAGGGTGGCGATGCGCGAATAGAGCGTCGTCGGTTTGATGCCGAGAAGCGCGGCGGCACCGGACGGGCCGGCGATGCCGCCCCGCGTTTCGCGCAGGGCGGCGATCAGGTTGGCGCGCGCCAGCGCCTGCATCTGCGCCTCGGTGCGAAACGGCTTGCCGGTTGGCCCGTGCGGCCCCAAGCCCCCAAGCTCCACCACCAGCTTGCGATCCTGCGACACAATCGCGGCGCGCTCCATCGCGTTGTGAAGCTCGCGCACATTGCCGGGCCAGTCATAGGATTGCAGTTGCCGCACCACGCCTTCGGTCAGCACCGGCTCGGCCCGGTTGAGCCTGCGGCAGGCGATCCTGAGCAGATGCGCGGCCAGCAGGGGAATATCCTCCTGCCGGTCGCGCAGCGGCTGGCAGGTGATGGGAAACACGTTGAGGAACAGATAAAGATCCTCGCGGATGCGAGGCGAGCGGCGGGCCTGCTTGTCTGACAGCGTGGTGGCGGCGATGACGCGGATATCGAGCGGTTTGGCGCGGGTATCGCCCAGACGGGTCACGGCGCTGTTCTGCAACGCGGCCAAGAGCTTGCCCTGTATCTCAAATGGCAATTCCTCGACATCGTCCAGAAACAGCGTGCCGCCATGCGCCAGCTCCAGCTTGCCGGGTTTGTCGCGGGTGGCGCCATTTGGCGCACCGCGCACCTGACCCCATAATTCGGCCTCCACCTCTTCGGGGGCGACCGATCCGCATTTGAAATGGATAAGGGGGCGGCGCGCGCGGGGGCTGGCCTTGTGAATCGCGGTGGCGACAAGCGATTTGCCGGTGCCGGTCTCGCCGCTGATGAACACGGTGGCATCGGTGCGCGCCACAAGGTCGATGCGCTGCAGGGTCTGGCGCACCGCAGGCGACGCGCCGATGATGTTGTGATGCGCGCGTTCCGTCGTGATCGCCTCTTGCAGATAGGCGTTTTCCTGTTCCAGCCGGTCGCGCAGGGCGGCCACCTCGGCCATCGCCTCGCGCAGCTTGCGCTCGTTTTCCTTGCGCTCGGTGATGTCGCGAAAGATCACCACAGCCCCCGCCAGCACGTTCTGATCATAGATCGGGGTAGAGACATATTCGACCCGGATCGGCTTGCCATCCTTGCGCCAGAACACCTCGTCCTCGATCCGATTGACCTGTTCAAAGCGGAAGGATTGATAGATCGGGCAATCATGGGCGTGATAGATGTCGCCGCTCAGGTGGTGATGGTGGATCACCGAATGAATGTCGTGGCCCAGAAGATCGTCGGCGGTCCAGCCGAGCATTTCCTGTGCCGCACGATTGACGAAGGTCGTCTTGCCATCGGCATTGACGCCGTAAATACCTTCGCCCGCCGCGTTCAGGATCAACTGGTTCTGGCGTTCCAGTTCGGCAAAGAAGTCCTGCGCGCGCCGCCATTCCAGCAGGCCGGAACGGTGCAATTCCGCCGCCTGCGCGATGCGGTCGTGCCGCCCCATCTCATCCAGATCAAGCAGGGTCAGAACCAGCAGCGCGGGGGTATCATGGATCAGCCTGCCCCGGATTTCGACGCGCAGCGGCGTGCCCTTCGTCGTTGCAAGTGTGATGTCGCGGCTCCACGCCTCGCCCCGGTGGACGATTTCATCCACCAGCACGATAAAGTCCGGCAGGCTGGCCCCGACCAGTGGCGAAAACGGCGTGCCGGGGGTGTCGGGAAGATCAAGCAGGGCGCGCGCACGCGGATTGGCCGCGCTGATGCGGTCGGCGACAAGGTCGATCACCAGCGCCGCCTCGGCCAGCGCGTCAAGCAGGGAATCGGGGGGGACGGGCATCCTTTGCATGGGCAGAGCAATAGCGCCGCAGCGCAGCGCGACAATACGAAATATCGTAAATTACGAAAACCCGTAACTCATTGGCGCAAGCCTGCACATTAAATACCTGTAAGTAAATGAAAGTTTGTATTGCCTAAAAAAAGGCACGGCCTTTTGCGTCGGGGCGCTTCATCGGATCATGGGTCCAAAGCCATCCGAGCGAAAGGACGCGACATGACGATGAAAAGCCTTGGCAATCCGTTTTCCGAAAAGAATGACCTGCGCCACGGCGCGTCCTGCGGCTGCGGCAGTTGCAAGGCCGCGCCGCACCATGCCGATGCGCCGGTGATGTCGTCCGATGCGATGCTGGAACGCGCGGTCGAAAGCGCGGTGGTGCGCTCGATCTTCGGTCACAGCGATATCGGGCGGCGGTCGTTCATGGGGATGGTGGGGGGCGGCACGGTGGCGGCGGCGCTGGCGTCTGTCTTTCCGCTTGATGCGGCCAAGGCGGCGATTCTGGACAATCTTGGCAAGCCCGAAAAAACCGACCTCAACATCGGCTTTGTGCCGATCACCTGCGCCACGCCGATCATCATGGCGCAGCCGATGGGGTTCTATGAACGCTACGGCCTCAACGCGAGCGTGATCAAGACCGCCGGTTGGGCCGTGGCGCGCGACAAGTCGCTGTCGGGGGAATATGACGCCAGCCACATGCTGACGCCGATGCCGCTGGCGATGACGCTGGGCGCGGGATCGACCGCCGTTCCCTACATCATGCCCGCCGTCGAGAACATCAACGGACAGGCCATCGTGCTGGCCAACCAGCACCTCGACAAGCGCGACCCGCAGAAATGGAAGGGCTTCACCTTTGGCGTGCCCTTCGAATATTCGATGCACAATTTCCTGCTGCGCTATTATGTGGCCGAACATGGGCTTGACCCGGATGTGGATATCCAGATCCGCGTGGTGCCGCCGCCCGAGATGGTCGCCAACCTGCGCGCGGGCAACCTTGACGGCTATCTCTCGCCCGACCCGTTCAACCAGCGCGCCGTGTGGGAGGGGATCGGATTTATCCACCTCTTGACCAAGGAGATCTGGGAGGGGCACCCCTGCTGCGCCTTCGCCGCGCCGCTCAGTTTTGCCACCGAACTGCCCAACACCTATGGCGCATTGCTCAAGGCCATCGTCGACGCCACGCAATATGCCTCCAAGGCCGAGAACCGCAAGGAAATCTCGGCGGCAATCGCGCCCACCAACTATCTCAACCAGCCTGTCGAAGTGATTGAACAGGTGCTGACCGGCACCTTTGCCGACGGTCTGGGCAATGTGCAGCAGGTGCCCGACCGGATCGATTTCGACCCGTTCCCGTGGCATTCCATGGGCGTGTGGATCCTGACCCAGATGAAGCGCTGGGGCTATATCGAGAATGACATCGATTACAAGGCCGTGGCCGAACAGGTCTACCTTGCCGCCGATGCCCGCAAGGTGATGACCGATCTGGGCTATGAGGCACCCGATATCAGCTACAAATCGCATGTCATCATGGGCAAGACCTTCGATCCGGCCGAGCCGGAGGCCTATGTCAAAAGCTTCGCCATCGGCAAGGGGTGAGCCATGGCGACCCTGTCCCTCAACAAACGCGCGCTGCTGATGTCGGTCGTGATCCTTCTGGTCGGCCTCCTGATATGGGAGGCCGCGATCCCGGCGCAAAAGGCCGTGGGCGAACTGACGGAATACGAACGCCTGACAGGCGGCGGCGCGCAAAAGGCGGGCGTGCCGCCCCCGTCGCAGGTTCTGGCCAAGGCCTGGGCCGAACTCAGCAACCCGTTTTACGACGCAGGCCCCAACGACAAGGGGATCGGCATTCAGATTGGCTATTCCATCTACCGGGTGCTGTCGGGCTATTTCATGGCCGCTCTGGTGGCCATTCCGCTTGGCTTTCTGATCGGCATGTCGCCGGTGGCCTACAAGGCCCTCAATCCGTTCATTCAGGTGCTGCGCCCCATATCGCCCTTGGCATGGATGCCGCTGGCGCTGTTCATCATTCAGGATTCAGAGGCCAGCGCGATCTTCGTCATCTTCATCTGTTCGATCTGGCCCATGCTGATCAACACCGCCTTTGGCGTGGCGGGCGTGCGGCAGGACTGGGTGAACGTCGCGCGCACGCATGAGCTGGGCCATTTCAGGACCGCCTTTACCGTGATCCTGCCTGCCGCAGCACCGACCATCGTCACCGGCATGCGCATTTCCATCGGCATCGCGTGGCTGGTCATCGTCGCCGCCGAGATGCTCGTCGGGGGAACCGGCATCGGCTATTACGTCTGGAACGAGTGGAACAACCTCGACCTGACCTCGGTCATCTTCTCGATCCTGATGATCGGCATTGTCGGCATGATGCTGGATGCGGCCTTTGCCGCCCTGCAACGTGCCGTGGCCTATGCGGAATAAGGACCCAAAAGATGAGCAAACCGTTTTTGTCGATCGAGAACCTGACCCAACGCTACCCCGATGGCCAGGGCGGCACGCTGACCGTGTTCGAGAATGCGACCTTCGGGGTGGAAAAGGGCGAGTTTGTCGTCATCCTCGGCCATTCGGGCTGCGGCAAATCCACCATCATGAACATTCTCGCGGGTCTGGCAGAGCCAACGAGCGGCGTGGTCAAGATGGACGGGTTCGAGGTCTCGGGCCCCAGCCTTGACCGGGGCGTGGTGTTTCAGAACTACTCCCTGCTGCCCTGGCTCAGCACGCTGAAGAACGTAAGCTTTGGCGTGGCCGCCCGGCATCCGGAATGGTCCAAAGCCAAGGTGCTGGATCATTCCCGCGAGTATCTGGCGATGGTGGGGCTGGAGGGGGACGTGATCCACCGCAAACCCAGCCAGTTGTCGGGGGGCATGCGGCAACGGGTGTCGATTGCCCGCGCCTTCGCCAACCACCCCAAGCTTTTGCTGCTGGACGAACCGTTCGGCGCACTCGATGCTTTGACGCGGGGCACGATCCAGGATGAATTGCTCAAGATCTGGGGCGGCACCGGGCAGACCGTGTTCATGATCACCCATGACATCGACGAGGCGATCCTGCTGGCGGACCGTATCCTGCTGATGACCAACGGCCCCTATGCCCGCGTGGCGGAATCGGTCGAGATCACCATTCCGCGCCCGCGCAACCGGACCGAGATCGTGGAGCATCCCAACTATTACCCGATCCGCAACCATCTGGTGCAGTTCCTTGGCAAACGGTCCAAGGAACTGGCCGGTCAGGCCTCGGACGGGGCGGCCCAAACCCCGAAGGCGGTGCGGATCGACCACACCGCCCCTGACGATGACACCGGCGAGGCGCGACGGCTGCGCGCCGTGAACCTCTGACCCCGATTTTCAGGACCGAAAGAATGGAGGACCCAATGAAAGACACCGTAACCCTGCCCGCCGTGATGACCAAGGAAGATGTGACAACCCTTATCCTGATCGCCAGGAAAAAGACCGGGATGAAATGGGAGGAGATTGCCGCGGCCATCGGCATGTCGCCGGTCTGGACGCACTCGGCCTGCATGGGCATGAACACCATGCCCAAGGCCAAGGCCGAGGCGCTGGTCGCGCTGCTCGATCTGCCACAAGAGGCGGTCTCGGTGCTGGAGGAGTATCCCACCAAGGTCTGGGAACAGGCGGTGCCGACCGATCCCTGCATCTACCGCCTCTATGAAATCGTGGGCGTTTACGGCCCGACGATGAAGGCGCTCATTCAGGAGGAATTCGGCGATGGCATCATGTCGGCGATTGATTTCGACATGCAGATCACCCGCGTCGCCAACCCCAAGGGCGACCGCGTCAAGGTCGAGATGTCGGGCAAGTTTCTGGGCTATAACTCCTGGTAAGAGCGGGCATTCGGTCATCACCCGGATGGTCGCACGTGACGCGGTCATCCGGGCAGCCCACCTGTCAGGATCATGAGATCTCCGCACGGCTCAAGGGCCAGGCTGCCAAAGCTCCAGCGCATCAAGGCATTGGGCAAGGTCTGCCCGAAACGCCTGCGCCAGCAGGGATTGCGGCCGGTGCGCGGGTTCCAGGATTGCGATGGGACTTGTGATGAGCGGAACGAACTTGCGAAAGACAATGCCGCCCGTCGGGCAGCTTTTGGCGGTGATGCGGTCCACCAGACTGGCGCACATGCCATGCGCGACCAGCTGGATCGCCGGCAGGAAGGTCCGCAGCACGAACCGCCGGTTCAGCTTCGCCCCTGACCGGGCAAAGGCGGCTTCGGTGTCCTGATTGGTGGAGTGATCGTCAAACAGGGTTGCCATGGGAAAATCGTGCAGGTCCTGCGGTGTCAGGGCGCGATCTTGGGGAAACGGGTTTTGGGCAGGCAAGGCCAGCACGCATTCCAGATCCCATGACTGTCTGAGGATCGAGCTGCGCGGGGGCGGCGTTTCCGCAAGGCCGATGTCATATTCCTGACTGGCCACAAGATCGCTCACCACCTGCGACGAGCGCATCATCAGGTCGGCCTTGACCTCGGGGCGGTCCTTGAGGAAGTCCGCAAGCAACGACGGCATGAAGAACCCAGAGGCCGCCGGGAAACAGGCGATGCGCAGACAGCCGCGCTGGCGTGTGGAAAACTCTGCCATCGACCGCGTCGTGCGGGCGATCCGTTCCAGAATGTCCTCGGCTTCTTCAAGCAGGTAATGTGCTTCGGGGCAGGCCGTCAGGCGGCCATGTTCGCGCAGGAACAGCGCAAAACCCAGTTGCCGTTCCAGATTGGCCACCACCGCGCTGACCGCAGGCTGGGTGCGGCCCAGAACCCGGCTCGCCCCGGAAATCGACCCCGTTCGCATCACCTCACGGAAGGTTTGCAGTTGCTGGATGGTCAGGCGGCTCAGCATCCATAAATCCAATGTATGGAGTCAATCGAATTTCCCATTTGAATTTATGATAACGCAACGTCAAGCATAGCGAAAGCCAAGGGGGCCAGATGGACAGATTTGCCGCGATCTTGCTGACCAGCCTGATTTGCATCGTGGCCATGGGCCAGTTCGAGCAGGTGGTTACCCGCTATGTGCTGCAAGTTTCGGTGATGGGGTTGGAAGGTCGCAGCCTCGAACTGAGGCGTCAACGGGCGGGCCGCAACAGGCCCGCTCCCAAAGCGCGAAACACCGCTGGAGACCTGAATGGAAAGCGATTACGCCATCATCGGCGGGGGCATCGTGGGCCTGTCCGTCGCGTGGGGCCTTTTGCGCCGGGGGCTTCGCGTCACTGTGATAGATGGCGACGATGCGGGCCTGCGCGCCAGCCGAGGCAATTTCGGGCTGGTCTGGGTGCAGTCCAAGGGCATGACGCAACCGCGCTATGCGCAGTGGTCCCAGACATCGGCGGCACTGTGGCGCGGGTTTGCCGATGAGTTGTCCGATCTGACCGGCACCGATCTGGGGCTTCGGCAGGACGGCGGCTATGATCTGCATTTTTCCGAGGAAACACTGGCCGAAACGGTTGCGAAATACGAAGTCCTGAAAGCCACGCTTGGCGGCGATTATCCCTATGAGGTGCTTGGCCACAACGCGCTGCGAAAGGAAGAGCCCAACATCGGCCACAAGGTCGTGGGCGCGATCTGGCACAAACAGGATGGCCATGCCAACCCGCTGAGGTTGTTACAGGCGCTGGCCGATGGGGTCCGGCGCAAGGGCGGGCGCGTGCTCACGGGGCAAAAGGTGGTGTCCGTGGACAAGGCCGACGGGTTTACCTTGACCAGTGCCGACGGAACCCGCATCCGCGCGGCGCAGATGGTGCGCGCGGGGGTGCCGCCGCTCGCCTTGGTCGAGACCCAGACGCGGGGCGATGTCCTGCGGGCCGCGCGGCATCTGCCGCGTGCGATGCTGGGCCTAGGCTATCTGCTCAAGGGTCTGGGGCTGTTACGTGACCTTCGGCGCGCGGGTGTTGCCCGATTCACCGGGGCCACCGATATCCGGGTCGAAGGGTCAGATCATGCCGAGGCCGTGACCTTCACGACCAGGGGGCAAGCGCATCGCATCGCCTGTGACGCGGTGCTTTTGCACCATGGCGTTGTCCCGAACACGCAGGCCACCCGGTCGCTGAACCTGCCGCATCATTGGGACAACGCCCAGCGCAGTTTTCGACCCGTGACCGACGGCTGGGGGCGGAGCGCCGAACCGACCGTCTTCGTCGCCGGTGACGGGGCAGGGATCAAAGGCGCGCGCGCCGCCACCCTGACCGGGCAGATCGCGGCCCTCGCCATTGCCCATGACCTTGGAAAACTGACCGAGGGCGGCCGCGACCTTTCTGCCCGCCCCCTGCGCCTGCGGCTGGCGCTAAAATCCGCCGCGCGGCCCTTTCTCGACCGCGCCTATCCCCCCTGCGCGCAGGCCCTTGCCCCGGAGGATGCCACGATCATCTGCCGCTGCGAAGAGGTCACCGCCGGGGCCATCCGCCGCAGCGCCGCGCAGGGATGTCTGGACCCGAACCAGACCAAGGCCTTTGTCCGCGCCGGAATGGGCCCGTGCCAGGGTCGCTATTGCGGATCGACCGTCACGGAAATACTGTCGGCCTGCCATGTTCAGCCACAATCGCAAACCGGGGCTTACCGCATTCGCCCGCCCATCAAACCCGTGACGCTGGGCGAACTGGCGCAAATGGACACAGAGGGTGAAGACCCACTTCAGGAGGTATAGATGATCGAACGTATGGGGACCGGCACCCGCATGAGCAAAATCGTCAAACATGGCGGCGTCGTTTATCTTTGCGGACAGGTCGGCGAGGGGCCGACCGTTGCCGCGCAAACCCGCGATTGCCTGTCGCGGATCGAGACCTTGCTTGCCGAGGCCGGCTCCTCGCCGGATCGCATTCTACAGGCAATTATCTGGTTGGCAGACATGTCTGACTTTGCCGAAATGAACACGGTCTGGGATGCATGGGTGCCCATCGGCCACGCACCTGCCCGTGCTTGCGGCGAGGCAAAACTCGCCCGGCCAGACCTGAAGGTCGAGATCATCGTCACGGCTGCCTGCTGAGGGCTGCACCCCCGGACCCCGGAGAGCGAGGCCGCGATCTTTGGCATGATGCCTCCATCTGTTTGGCTTCAAACGGACACCCGCGCCAGAAAAACTGTCGGAAATAGCCCGGAACGGACCTCCGCCTGATTTGCGGCGACGCCATCCCTTCAGGCGTCTGAAATGCCCTCCAGAATGGGAAAAGGACAGGGCATGAGCGGGGCATGAGCGGGTATCCGGCCCGGTCGAATTATCCCGGTCCCACCCGACCGCTTGACGAAATGCGGATCCGCGGCATCAATCCCCGTCGTCACAGGCCGGTATCGCGCACATCGAGCGCATCGCGCAGGGCGTCGCCGACGAAATTGATCGCGAGCACGACCAGCATGATGGCCAGCCCCGGAAACACGCCAAGCCACCAGGCCTGAGAAATGAAACTGCGGCCATCGGACAGGATCAGGCCCCATGTCGGCGTGTCGGGCCGCACGCCGAGGCCGAGAAACGACAGCGAGGCCTCGCCAAGGATGGCATAGGACACGCTCACCGTCGCCTGCACGATGATCGGGGCCAGCGCATTGGGCAGGATATGGCGAAACATGATCCGCAGATCGGAAAAGCCCTGCACGCGGGCAGCATCGACGAATTGCTCTTCCTTCAGCGTCAGCACCATGGAGCGTGCGATGCGCGCGAAATCGTCGAGAAAGGCCAGCGCGATGGCGACGATGACATTCAGGAGGCCGGTGCCGAAGACCGCGACGAGATAAATCGCGATGATGAAGTTGGGAAAGGCCCATTGCAGGTCGATATAGCGCATGATGATCATATCGGCCCAGCCGCCGTAATAGCCCGCCACCACCCCCAGCGCGACACCGAAGACCAGCGCCAGCGCGACGGTCGAGACCCCGACAAAAAGCGAAATCTGCGTCCCCCAGATGATCCGCGACAGCAGGTCGCGCCCCAGATCGTCGGTTCCCAGAGGATGCGTCAGCGACGGGCCGCTCATCATGTCGAGGGTCATCGCGTTGGGATCAAACGGCGCAATCAGCGGGGCCAGCACCGCCGCCAGCAGGAAGGCCAGCAGGATGACCAGCCCCACCTGCGCCTTGCGGTCGCGCGCAAAGCTGGTGCGCAGGCGCGACGGGGCCGGTCGGATATCGGGTTCGGAGAGGTCCGGGGCGGGAAGATCGGTCATCAGGAATACCGTATGCGGGGGTCGATCACCGCATAGAGCAGATCGACCGCGAGGTTGGAGAGAACGAAGAACGCCGACACGACCAGCACCGCGCCCTGAACGACCGGGTAATCGCGGTTCTGGATGCCCTGGATCAGCACCCGCCCCAGCCCCTTGATCGCGAACACGTTCTCGACCACCACCGCCCCCGAGATCAGCAGCGCAAAGGCGATGCCGATCACCGTCACCACCGGGATAAGCGCGTTTGGAAAGGCGTGGCGCAGCATCTGCACCCGCATCGGCAGCCCCTTGGAGGCCGCCGTGCGCATGTAATCGGCGCGCAGCACCTCAAGCATGGACGAGCGGATCATCCGGGCGATAATGGCCGAAAACCCGGTGCCGATGGCGATCGAGGGCAGGATCAGGTGGCTGAGCCAGGGCCAGAGCCCTTCCGAGAGCGGCACATAGCCGATGGCGGGCAGCCATTGCAGATTGGCGGCAAAGACGATGATGAGCAGGATCGCCAGCCAGAAATCCGGCATCGACAGCCCCAGAAAGGCAAAGAGCGACACCGTCGCATCGGTGGCGGTATTGCGGCGCGTGGCCGACAGGATACCCGCCGGAACGGCGATCACCAGCGCGATGACGAAGGACAGGAAGGCCAGCGACAGGGTGCGCGGCAGCGCCTCGAGCAGGATGGTCGACACCGGCTGGTTGTTGCCGAAGATCGACTGGCCCAGATCGCCCTGCAAGAGGTTGGTGAACCATTTCCAGAACTGCACCAGAAGCGGCTGATCGAGCCCCAGCTTGCGCGTCAGCGCCTCCCGCGCCTCTTCGCTGCCCGCATCGGCCAGCATGGCGGCCACCGGATCGCCGGGCACCAGCCGGATCATGAAGAACACCAGCACGGCCACCGCCAGCATCACCAGCGCGGAACCGACCAGCCGTCTCAGAATATAGGACCCCATGGCAGTCCGGGCAGGCCGCGAGGGGCCTGCCCGCCTTTCCCTGTTTATTTGAGCGAAATGCGGTCGAGTTCGTGCAGACCGGGAATACGCGCCCTTTCCGGCACCTCGACCGCGGCGCTGTGCACGAGCACATCCACCGGATGATAGAGGAACGCGCAGGCCACCTTGTCAGAGGTGATCGCGTTGGCCTGACGCACCAGATCGCGCCGCGTATCGGGATCGACCGCCACCGATTGCGCGTCGATCAGCCTGTCGGCCTCGGCCTCGCTGAAGAAGCCGAAGGGTTTCTCTGCCTTGTCGCGGTCCGGCCCGTTGAATTTCGAGGTGGTCTGCATCCAGTCCACCAGACCGTCATCGGGGTCGTAATCCCCGCCCGAGCCGCCGAGTCGCAGGTCGATCTCCATCTTGTTGAATTCCTCGATCCCGATGGAAAAATCCTTGGGATCGACGATCACGCTGATGCCCAGAACCTGCTTCAGGATATTGGCGACGACCTGACCGTCGCGCTTGGTATTGGGCGTGGTCTGGAGCTTCAGTTCCGGAAAGCCCGCGCCGCCGGGATAGCCCGCCTCGGCCATCAGCGCCTTGGCCCCTTCGGGATCGAACGCCTGTTCGGAGTTGTCGGCCAGCGTCTCGTCGAAGAAAAAGCCCATGGCCGGGTTGATCGTGCCATGCGCCGCGACGCCATAGCTGAACAGACCCTGTTTGATGAAAAGGTCCCGGTCGAGCGCCTTGGCGATGGCCAGCCGCACCATGAAGCCCTTTTCCTTCTTCAACTCCGCCACCGGCTTGTTGAAATCGCTGACCGTCATCGCCTCGTGCCAGGGATTGATCCAGATCGACTGGAATCCCGGCCCCGGCTTGATATCGACGACCAGATCGGGATTGGCCTGCATCCGCTCGATGAGCTGGGTCGGGAACGGATTGCCGCCCACGTACTGGATGTCGCCCGCTTCCAGCGCGGCTGCGAGCGGCTCCACACCGTCCACCGGCGTGATCGTGATCCGGTCGAGCTTGGGCCGGTCGGGATCGTAGTACTCGGCGAATTTCTCCAGCACGACGCCTTGCCCCAACTGATGCTCGACGACCTTGTAAGGCCCGGTGCCGATCGGCGTGAGGCCATATTGCGCAAGCCCCAGTGCCTCCAGCCCGCCGCGCGAGACGATGGTCATCGCCCGCCCCGAAGCGCGCTCCAGCGATTTGGTCAGGAACGAGGCCTGCGGCTGCTTGAGCCGGAAGCGCACCTCGTAATCGTTCAATTTCTCCAACTCGGCCACGTTGGCGATGACCCGGCTATGCACCGATTGCGCAGGGTCGCGCGAGCGGTTGAAGGTGAACACCACGTCATCCGCATTGAACGGATCGCCATTGTGGAACGTCACGCCCTCGCGCAGCTTGAAAGTGTAGTCGAGCCCGTCCTCGCTGACCTCCCAGCTTTCGGCAAGATCGCCCTGCGCCACCAGATCGTTGTCGATATGCATCAGCCCGCTGTAGATGTTCGAGGCGATCTGGAATTGCAGCACCTGGCCGATCTGCGCGGGATCGAGCGTGACGATCTCGCCGACACCGGCCCAGGCGCATTTCAACTCGCCCCCCGCCTTGCCCTGCGCCATCGCCGCCAGTGGCCGCAGGCCGGGCAGCACCTGTGCCAGCCCCAGCGCACCGCCCGCGGCCAGCAGGCGAAGCGTGGCGCGGCGGCTGAGCCGGTCGCCGCGCAACTCGTCGCGCGACAGACCAAAGAGCGGGTCGCGCGGATCATAGTCATGGGCCGCGCGCAGCTCCGCTTCGGCCCGTTTGATGAGGTCCTTATCGTCCATCTTTCTCTCCTGTTGTGGTGGTTTCTTTTGGCGGTCCGGTGGTGACGGCATGGCAGGCGACGGCATGTCCGGCACCTGCGCTTTCCAGTTCGGGGGCGATGCGGGTGCAGATATCCATCGCAATCGGACAGCGCGGGTGAAAGACGCAGCCCGATGGCGGGTCGAGCGGGCTTGGCACCTCGCCCTTCAGCATCGCCGGATTGCGGCTCTCTTCCGCGATCGGATCGGGGTTCGGAATGGCCGCGATCAACGCCTGCGTGTAGGGATGTTGCGGGTCGGAAAAGAGCGCGTCCGAACTCGCGGTCTCCATCACCC
The DNA here is from genome assembly GCF_053628555.1 of Roseovarius sp. MBR-79. Lineage (NCBI taxonomy): Bacteria > Pseudomonadati > Pseudomonadota > Alphaproteobacteria > Rhodobacterales > Roseobacteraceae > Roseovarius > Roseovarius sp. MBR-79. Next base: position 80,587 of record NZ_JBRJGP010000008.1, read on the forward strand.
GGCCCAGATACATCACCGCCACCCGGTCGCACAGGTGGCGCACGATGGACAGGTCATGCCCGATAAAGAGATAGGTCAGGCCGTGCCGCACCCGCAGCTCTTCGAGAAGATTTATGATCTGCGCCTGAATGGACACGTCGAGCGCCGATACCGCCTCGTCGCAGACGATCAATTCAGGCTCCAGCGCGAGGGCGCGGGCGATGCCGATGCGCTGGCGCTGTCCGCCTGACATCTGGTGCGGATAGAGATCGACGAACCGCTCCGAGAGACCGCACATCGCCATCAACGCGACCACGCGCGCGGGGATATCCCCGGCATAGCGATGCACCTTCAGCACCTCGGCGATGATCGCGCCCGCCTTCATCCGCGGATTGAGAGACGAAAACGGGTCCTGGAACACCGCCGACACGCGCTTGCGATACGGGGCCAGTGCCGCGCCCTTCAGCGCGGTGATGTTCTCGCCGTCGAACCATACGGCACCGTCGGTCGCATCGACAAGGCGCAGCACCGTGCGCGCAAGCGTGGTCTTGCCGCAGCCGGATTCGCCCACCAGCCCGAAGGCTTCGCCGCGCCGCAGCGACAGCGTGACATTCTCCACCGCCTTGACGCTGGCAACCTGCCGTTGCAGCAGCCCCTTGTGCACCGGGAAATGCACGCTCAGACCCTCGATCCGCAGGAACGCATCGGCCGTCATGACGCCTCCCTTGTTTCATCGGACAGCGGAAAGTGACAGGCCACCTGTCCGTCGAACAGCGGGGCGGTGGTCGTGCAAATGGCCTGCGCATAGGGGCAGCGCGGGTGAAAGCGGCAACCGTCGATGCGCGCGAAGGGATCGGCGGGATTGCCGGCAATCGGTTCCAGTGGCTCGGAGCGGGGACGGTCCAGACGCGGCACCGAGCGCAACAGGCCCTGGGTATAGGGGTGGCGCGGCGCGTAATAGAGGGTGCGCGCCGCGCCGGTCTCGACGATCCGCCCGCCATACATGACATTGACCCGCCGTGCGTAGCGCGCGACGATGCCAAGGTTATGGGTGATCAGGATCAGCGCGGTGCCGTGATCGCGGCAGATCCGCGCCATCAGATCAAGGATCTGCGCCTGGATCGTCACATCGAGCGCCGTGGTCGGCTCGTCCGCGATGATCAGCTTCGGCTCGGCGGCAAGCGCGATGGCGATCATCACCCGCTGGCGCATCCCGCCCGAGAAGTGATGCGGGTATTGCCGCATCCGTTGGGCTGCATCCGACACGCCGACCTCTTGCAGAAGCGCGATGGCCCGTGCCCGCGCCGCCGCGCCCGACAGGCCCATGTTTTCCTCGATGCTTTCGGTGATCTGGCTGCCGATGGTCCGCACCGGGTTGAGCGAGGTCATCGGCTCCTGGAACACCATCGAGATGTCGCGCCCGCGACGCTTGCGCATCTCCTCGGGCGACAACCCGAGCAGATCCACCCCCTCGAACCGGATGCTGCCGGAGGTGACATGCAGATCCTCGGCCATAAGCCCCATCACCGCCAGCGATGACAGCGATTTGCCCGACCCCGATTCCCCGACGATGGCCAGCGTCTCGCCCGCCTCGACTGCGTAGGACAAGCCCTCGACCAAAGTCGGCTCAACGCCCTGCTTGCGCAGCGTGATCGTCAGATTTTCGATCTTCAGAAGTGTCATCTTGGCTCTTGCGCTATTTGGTCTACCACATACCAAGCGTTAACGAAACGCATCGACATATCAACCTCGCGGTTTGGGGTTTGGTTTTTTTCCTATGACTTCATTGGTTTTTTCATGTGACCTCACATGATCGTGACCATTTTCGGTGCACACCGCGCGGCGTGCGGGGCGCAGCATCACGCCCTTGGTGACTGGACGCTGTGCCCGATCTTGCCTATTCATCGTGGTCATGCAGGCGGCACCCCGCCCCGTGACGGGAACGGACCGCGCAACAGGACACCACACGGAGACAGCAACCCCATGCAGATGCATCACGAACCGATCTATGCCTCGCGCCGTTCGCCGGTCCTTGCCGAAAATATCGTGGCGACATCGCAGCCGCTGGCGGCGCAGGCGGGGCTTTCGATGCTGGCGCGCGGCGGCAATGCGGTCGATGCCGCGCTTGCGGCGGCGATCACGCTGACCGTGGTCGAGCCCACCGGCAACGGGGTCGGGTCGGATGCGTTCTGCATCCTGTGGGACGGGCACGAATTGCACGGGCTCAACGCCTCGGGCGCGGCCCCCATGGCCTGGACGCCCGAGCGGTTCAAAGGGGCCACCGAGATGCCGTTCCGGGGCTGGGACAGCGTCACCGTGCCCGGTGCCGTGAGCGCGTGGGTGGAGCTGTCCCGACGCTTCGGCAGGCTCGATTTCACGACCCTGTTCGAACCGGCCATCGGCTATGCCGCGCATGGCTTCATCCTGTCGCCCGTCATCGCCGAGTTGTGGCAGCGCGGGGCAGGGGAGTTGGCAGGGCAGCCGGGTTTCGCCGAGACCTTCCTGCGCGACGGCAAAGCCCCCGCCGCCGGAGAGCGCTTTGTCAACGCTGCCCTGGCCGACAGCCTGCGCCAGATCGCCGAGACCGGGGGCCGCGCCTTTTACGAGGGTGCGCTGGCCGAGCGGATCGTCGCCGCAGCAAAGGCCCATGGGGGCGCGCTGATACTGGACGATCTCGCGCGCCACCGGCCCGATTGGTGCGGCACCCTGTCGATGGATTTCGACGATGTCACCCTGCACGAGATCCCCCCCAACGGGCAGGGCATCGCGGCGCTGATGACCCTCGGCATCCTGCGCCACACGCCGGTGCGCGAGTTCGGCCCCGACGACCCGATGGCGCTGCATTACCAGATCGAGGCGACCAAGCTCGCGTTCCGCGACATGGACGCCTATGTGGGTGACCTGCCCGCGATGACCGATATCACCCCCAAGGCGCTGCTGGACGCGGAGTATCTGGCCAGCCGCGCCGCCCTGATCCGGGCTGACATGGCACAGGATTTCGGCTCTGGCGCGCCGAAAAACGGCGGCACGGTCTATCTGTCGACGGCAGATGCAAGCGGCATGATGGTGTCGTTCATCCAGTCGAACTATGCCGGGTTCGGCGCGGGCGTGGCGGTGCCGGGAACCGGCATTCACATGCAGAACCGTGGCGCGGGCTTCACGCTTCAACCCGGCCATCCCAATCAGGTCGCCCCCGGCAAGCGGCCGTTCCAGACCATCATTCCGGGGTTCCTGATGAAAGGCGGCGCGCCGCTGATGAGTTTCGGGGTCATGGGCGGGCCGATGCAGGCTCAGGGGCATGTGCAGATGGTGCTGCGCACGCAGCTCTGGGGGCAGGATGTGCAGACCGCGGCAGACGCCCCGCGCTGGCGGGTGGTCTCGGGGCTGGAGGTGGCCATTGAGACGGCGATGGCACCGCAGCCCCTTGAGCGCCTGCGCGCGCTCGGCCACGCGATCACGCTGGAAAGCCCCGACAACGCCTTCGGTTTCGGCGGCGCGCAGCTTGTCCACCGCCTGCCCTCGGGGGGATATTGCGCAGGCTCCGATCCGCGCAAGGACGGGCAGGCCGTGGGATTCTGAGACCAGTTCCACGCAGATCATATCAGCCCCCTCCCGCGACGCGGTGCCCGTCGGCCACGGTTTCAAGCCTTGTGCGTCGCAGTGTCTCGCCCACGGGCAGCACCGGGCTTGGGGCCTCCGGCGCGGGCGGCAGGCGCGGTCGCGCGCGCAGGGGATCGGGGACCGGCACCGCCGCCAGAAGCCGCCGCGTATAGGGGTGGCGCGGATCGTGCAGGACCGCCGCGCGCGGCCCCTCCTCCATCACCTGCCCCAGACGCAGCACCATGACCCGGTCGGCCACCTGATCGACCACGGCCATGTCATGGCTGATGAAGAGATAGGACAGCCCGTCGGCGTCCTGCAATTCCTGCAACAGCTCCAGCACCTGCGCCTGCACCGAGACATCGAGCGCCGACACGCTCTCATCCGCCAAGATCACCTTTGGCGAGAGGCTGAGCGCACGCGCGATGCAGACCCGCTGCCGCTGGCCGCCGGAAAACTCGTGCGGATACCGCCTCAGCATGTCGGCAGAGAGCCCGACGCGCCGGAACAGGAATTCGGCCCTGTCCATCAGCTCGGATCCCTGCGCCAGACCATGCACCCGGAGCGGCTCCACCACCTGCTCGCCCACGGTCATGCGCGCATCAAGCGAGGCACCGGGATCCTGAAACACCATCTGTATGTCGCGCAGAACGGGCCGCATCGCCGCGCGTGACAGCCCCTTGGTCTGCTGGCCATCGATCCGCACCGAGCCTTGCCACGGCACAAGCCCCAGAAGCGCCTTGCCGATCGTCGATTTGCCCGACCCGGATTCACCCACGAGCGCAAGCGTTTCCCCGACCGCGATGTGAAACGACACGCCCTCCACGGCGTGCAGGCGCGCCACTGTCCGGTTGAAGATGCCGCCGGTCACGTCAAAGCGGACGCTCAGATCCTCGACCTCGACAATCTTCTGCGCCCCAGCCTTGGCCGCGCGCGCGGGTGCCGCGCCGAGCCGGGGCACGGCGGCCAGCAAGTGCCGCGCATAGGCCGAACGGGGGGTGTCGAATATCTGCGCGACCGGGGCGCTTTCCTCGGGCCTGCCCTCGCGCAGCACGATGACGCGGTCGGCCATCTCGGCGACCACGCCCATGTCATGGGTAATCATCAGAACGGCGGTGCCGTGATCCTTTTGCAGCAGGCGGATCAGGTCGAGGATCTCGGCCTGCACGGTGACATCGAGCGCCGTCGTCGGCTCGTCCGCGATCAGGATTTCGGGCTCGCAGGCCAGCGCGATGGCGATCATCACGCGCTGCCGCATACCGCCCGAGAGTTCGTGCGGGTATTGCTTCAGACGTCGCGCCGGGTCGGTCAGTTGCAGATCCTCCAGCAGCCCGAGCGCGCGCGCGCGGGCCTCGCGGCGCAAACATATGCGATGCTCCAGCAGCACTTCGCAAAGCTGTTGCTCGACCGTCATCAGCGGATTGAGCGAGGTCATCGGCTCCTGAAAGATCATCGCGATCCGCCGCGCGCGGATGGCGCGGAACGCCCGCTCGTCCAGACCGGCAAGATCGCGCTCGCCGAGCCGGATCACCCCCCCTGTGATCCGCGCCATCGGTTGGGGCAAAAGCCCCATGATCGCCAGCGCCGTCATCGACTTGCCCGATCCGCTTTCACCAGCCAGCGCCAGCGTCTGGCCTGCGTGCAGATCGAACGACAGACGATCCACAACGGTTTTGCCGCCCTCGCCGGTCGCCACCTGCACGCTCAGATCGCGCACCGTGAGAACGGGGCGCGCGGCGGCGCCCCGTGCGTTGACGGCCTCCGGCTTCATTCGAAGACGATCCGGGGGAAGTAGAACGAGACCACCCAATTGGGCATGTCGACGATTTCCGAGATCCGCAGATCCCCCGCGACCGAGCACAGCAGATAGGCATCCTCCGCCGACAGCCCATGCTCTTTGCCCAGCAGGTCGATCATGCCGGAGACGGCGTTGCGCGCCGCTTCCATCAGGTCAGGCCCGATCCCCGTCGTGGCCTCGTAGCCCTTGGCGTCGAGGTGGCGCGTCACCGGTCCGGGGGTCGAGAAGCGGGGGAAGGCGAGCCGTTCCTGCTTGATCAGATCGAGCGTGATCTCGACATCCATCGGGCTTTCGATGGCGGTGCCGCAGACCTCTCCATCGCCCTGCGCCGCGTGCGTGTCACCCACCGAGAAGAGCGCGCCCGCAACCTCGACCGGCAGATAGAGCACCGATCCGGCGGAAAGGTCGCGAATGTCGAGATTGCCGCCCATCCGGCGCGGCGGCACCACCGAATGCAGCCCCGCCTCGGCCGGGGCAAGCCCGATGGTGCCGGTGAAGGGCTTGAGCGGCACGCGGGCGATATCGGAAAAGAGCGACGGTGCCAGCGTGTCCGGATCATAGGACCAGACCTTGAGATGCGGATCGGTGAACTGGTCGGCCAAGAGACCGAAGCCGGGGATATTGGCGGTCCAGCCGAAGCCCGAGGGGTGAAACTGCTCCAGCGTGATCTTCAGCACGTCCCCCGGCTCGGCCCCGTCGATATAGACGGGACCGGTGACCGGGTTGATCTTGCTGAAATCAAGGGCGGGCACATCCGCCGTGGTGCTGTCACGGGTCAGTTGCCCGCCCGAGCTGTCAAGGCAATGGAAATGCACGCGGCTGCCCGGTGCCACGATCTGCGCGGGCGGGAACGAATGGTCCCAGCCGTGATGATGGTGGCCATGGATGGTGTAGTCGCAGGTCTTGCACATGGTCTCACTCGCCTGTCGCGGAATGGATGTAATCGTAGTTCACCGGGATATGCACCGGATCCACGAAGAGGCTGTCATCGCCCGCGATCCTGTCTGATACCAAGGTGAAGCGCTGCTCGTGGAACACCGGCACCCAGGGCGCATCCTCCATGATGTCGAGATAGATCGACCGCCAGGCCGCCTCGCGCTCCGCCGCCTTGGCCGGGTCGGCCATCGCATCGGCGGCACTGGCGCGGGCGTCGATCTCCTCGTTGCAATACCACGACCAGTTCCAGCCGCCGGGCACCGCCCCCGCGCAGCCCAGGATGGGGCCGTAGAAATTGGACGGGTCGGGGAAATCCGCGATCCAGGCCATGCCGCCCGACCAGATCATCGGGGCCTGATCCGGCTCTCCGCCCGCTGCGATCACGTTGGCCTGTGCGAGGCTGCGGATCTCTGCCCTGATGCCGATCTCGGACAGGTCCTGCTGGATTGCCTGCGCGATGCGCGGGTTGGGATCGACATTCATCACGAAAAGCTCGGTGGTGAACCCGTCGGCAAAGCCCGCCTCGGCCAAGAGGGCGCGCGCCGCCTCGGGATCGAAGGCGTAGCCCTCATAATCGTCGGCATAGCCCGGCATGGTAGGTGGCAAGGGCTGGTTGGCGGGCACCGCGCGACCGTTGATCATCTGCACGATCCGCGCCTTGTTGATCGCCATGTTGACGGCGCGGCGCACACCCACATTGTCGAACGGGGCCATCCGCGTGTTGAGCGTGATGTAGCCGGTATGCAACTGCCCGCCCTCGACGACGTTCTCGGCCTGCGCGGGGTCGTTCATCACTTGCAGGAATTGCGCGGGCGGAATGCCGTCGCCCGGCACATCCGCCTCGCCGCTTTGCAGGCGCAGCAGCGCGACGGTGGGATCGAGCCCGATATCGAAGGTCACCCGGTCAAGCTTGGGCACGCCGGCGCGGTGATACTCCTTGAACCGCTCGAACACGAGTTGCTGGCCCGGTGTCCACTCGGTCAGACGAAACGCGCCCGAGCCAACCGGCTCGCGACCGAAATCCTCGCCCGAGGCCTCGACCGCCTCGCGCGGCACGATGGAGGCGAAGTTGAGCGCCATGACATGGCTGAAGGTGGCGTCGGGCCGCGACAGGGTGATGCGCACGGTCTTGTCGTCCAGAACCTCGACCCCGCTCAGCCCGTCACCCTCGCCCGCGTTCCACGCATCGAACCCCGCGATCATCCCGAAGAACCCGGCACCGGGGCTGCGGGTCTTGGGGTTGGTCACCCGGTCGAGCGAATATTTCACGTCCCCGGCGGTGATCTCGCGCCCGTTGTGGAACTTGATTCTGTCCTTCAGCACGAAGGTATGGACCATGCCATCCCCGGAAATCTCATGGCTTGCCGCCAACTCGTTGCGCAGGGTCGTGGTGCCGGGCTCATAGCCCATCAACCCGTCAAAGAGCGATTTGATCATCGACCAGTTCTGCCAGTCATAGCCGATCGCGGGATCGAGCGTGGCCACGTCATCCTGATAGGTCACGATCATCTCGCCGCCCTGCGGGGCATCCTCGTTCACCTGCGCGAACGCGCCGCCCGCGACAAGCGCCAGCCCGGCAACACCGGCCATCAATGCGTTTTTCATCGGTCTTCTCTCCTCTGTCGGTTTCATTTGGTCTTGATCCGGGGATCGATCAGCGGGGCCACCAGATCGGCGAGCAGATTGCCGAGCACGATGGCCGTGGCCGAAACCATGGTGACGCCCATGATCACGGGAATGTCGACGCGCTGGATGGCCTGCCAGGCAAGCTGACCGATCCCGGGCCATCCGAACACGCTTTCGACAACGACAATGCCCGACATGAACAACCCGATGTCGATGCCGATCATGGCGATGATCGGCAGGATCGCATTGGGCATGACATGGCGGGCGACGATGCGCAGTTTCGACAGGCCCTTGGCGCGGGCCGTGCGCACGAAATCCTGTTCCAGAACGTCGATCATCGACGAGCGCATCATGCGGCTATACCAGCCCGCGCCGAGAAACCCGAGCGTGATCGACGGCAGCACCAGATGCGCGAAGGTGCCATAGCCACCGATGGGCAGCCAGCCAAGCTGCACGGCAAAGACATAGAGCAGCAGGATGCCGATCACGAATTGCGGCGCCGAAATCGACACGAAACTGAAGATCATCAGCGAATGGTCGGCAAGGCGGTTGCGGCGCAGCGCGGCGACAACGCCGATGCTCAGCCCGAGGATCAGCTCGGTGACAATCGCCGAGACCATCAGCAGAAGGCTTGCAGGCAGGCGCGCGGCGATCAGGTCCGCCACCTCGGCGCGTTGCAGATAGGACCGGCCCATGTCGCCCTGCGCGAGGTTGCCGAGATAGCGGGCATATTGCACGAAAAGCGGATCGTTCAGCCCCAGTTGGTCGCGGATATTGGCGACCGTCTCGGCGGTGGCCGAGCGGCCCGCGATCTGCCGCGCCGGATCGGCGGGGATCAGGTAGAGCAGCACGAAGGTCACCAGGGTGATTCCGAGCAGGATCAGCGCGCTTTCCATCAGACGCCGGATCAGATAGCCGCTCATCCGTGCCGCCCCTTCAATGTCGGGTCGAGCACATCGCGCAGCGCATCGCCCACGAGGTTGAAGGCGAGCGCCAGAAGCACGATCAGCAGACCGGGAATGAACACCAGCCAGGGCGCGGTCGAGAAATAGGTCTGGTTCTCGAAGATGATGTTGCCCCAGCTTGGCATCGGCGGCTGCACCCCCACGCCGAGAAAGCTCAGCGTCGCCTCGAGCAGCACCGTGGTCGAGATGCCCAATGTGCCGAAAACGATGATCGACGACAGCAGATGCGGCAGCAGATGGCGCCCAAGGATACGCAACGGCGAGGAGCCGATGGCGCGCTGCACCTGGATGAACTCGCGTTCGGCCAGACTGCGGGTCTCGGTATAGATCACCCGGCTCATCTGCACCCAGTTGACCATGGCAATCACCAGCGCGACGATCATCAGGCTGGGCTGGAATATCGCCGCCAGCACGATGGCGAGCAAGAGCGCCGGAAACGCCATCATCAGGTCGGTGAACCGCATCAGGATCGCCGCCGTCCAGCCACCGAAATACCCCGCGGTAATGCCCACACCCGCACCGAGGATCACCGCGATGCCGTTCGCCACCACCCCGATGATCAGCGATGTGCGCGTGCCTAGGATCAGGCGCGACGCCAGATCGCGGCCCAGAAGATCGGTGCCCAGAAGATACTCTCCCCCCGGCGGCAGCGGGCCGCCCATCAGGTCCAGCCCGTCAAAGCTCTGCTCGAACGGATCATGCGGCATGATCCACGGCGCGAATATCGCGCAAAGCACCATAACCACGATCACCGCCATGCCAAAAGCCGCGCGCGGGCGGCGCAGCAGCTCCGCCATGACACGCCCAAACCTTCCCGAAGCGCGCGGGCGCAGGGTCTGCACATCGCTCATCTGGCCCGCCCCCGGATCGTGCGCCGTTCGGCCAGCAGGCGGACCGCCGCCTCCTCCACGGTGATCCGGTCCACCATGGCCAGCGTGCGCAATTGCTTGAGGGCAAGCGCCTCGTCGCGCCCCTCTTCCATCAGCGCGAGGACGGCGCGGATCACGTCGAGGCGATGCTGGCTGCGGCGGGACATCTCCGCCTCGCGGGCACGGCGCGCCGCCTTTCGCGCGAAAACCGCGTGCGCCACCACCATCGCCGAGAAGAGATTGCCGAGGCCCCCGACCGGCAGGAACGCGTCCACCTCCTGCGCCAGCGCCCATGCGAGCCTGCCGGGGCTTTCCGATCCGATAAGCCCGATCAGCGGCATCGGTGCCTCGGCGCGCGGCCACGGAAGCATCGCGTCATCGGTCGTGTCGATGTCGAGGATCACCATGTCGGCGCGGCGCGCGATCCCTGCATCGGGCGCATCCTTGTGCAACAGCGCGCGCACACCAAGCCGGTCGCAGCGCGCCTCGATCCGCTGGCCGATTTCCGGCGAGCGGTGCAGGACAAGCGCGCTCTGCCCGGAGAAATTATGCACGGGCGCGTGGCTCACTTCACGACCCTCAGCCTTGAGTGTGCCTGCGCAGCGGCGGGCCGTCGCGGGGCCTGCCCTGTCATGTAGGGATCCGCGGCAACCGGCGCACCCGCGCATTGCACGACATCGAACTGTCCATTGCGCGCAATCGCCAGCCGGGGCGTCAGCATCGCGTGCCGCATCACCGGATCAATCGGCATCTGCCCCATGGCGGTTGCCACGGGCCGCTCCGCCGCCGCGCGGAACACCGCCGAGGGCGTGTCGCTGCCCGCCCGCTCCACGGCGGCGGAAATGATCTCGACCGCAGCAAATGAGGTTGCAAAGAAGGACGAGACACGCCCGTTCGGCGCGTGACGCCGCGCGCATTCGCGTAACCGAGCGTCGGCATTCGTCTCAAAGAAACTGCCCGCCGACAAGAGCCCGTCCGCCGCCGGTCCGATCTCGGCCAGATCGGCCTCGGTCTGGTTGAAGCTCACCACGCGGACCGGCTTTTGCCCGGCCTCGCACCGCGCCGACAGCCCCTGAAGGAAGCTGGTATTGGACGGCCCGATCAGGCTGTCGATCACGCAATCAGCCCGTTGCTCGCGGATTTCGTCGAGAATATGCGCGGGCGTTTCCGCCCCGAGCGGCACATGGCGTTCGCCCACCACCTCGATCCCGCGCGCCGTCAGACATTCCCGCGCCAGCCGCAGCGTCTCCCAGCCCCAGACGTAATTCGAGCCGAGCAGGAACGCGCGCTGCAGGCCCTGCGCTGCGATCCAGTCGGTTACCGGAACGACATGATGGTTCGGCGATGCGCCAAGATATACGACGTGATCGTTGCTCTCGAACCCTTCATAGGGGCACGGATACCAGAGCAGCCCGCCATGCCGTTCCAGCAGCGGAATCATCTCCTTGCGGCTCCATGAGGTGATCGCCCCAACGATATGCCGAACCCCGCTTTCCAGCATTGTTCGGGTCATTCGTTCATAGGCAGCCAGATCGCCGCCGGGATCGGCGATCACCGGCGTGATCGGCGCGGCACCGCGCCTTGCCAGCGTCTCCATGGCCCCGAGCGCCCCTGCGAGCGCGCTTTGCCCAAGCGCGCCGTAGCTGCCGGTGGTGGAAAAGACGAGACCCAGACGCAGCGTCACGATGGTATCCTTTCCATAAAAAAACCCCGTCCCTCTGGCTGAGGAAAGACGGGGCTCGATTGCCGTTGGCTTATGCAGCCGGTTTCGTGGATCGTGCAGCATCTTCGCCGGTCTGTCCAGCATGCTGTCCTCAATCAACGGAACCCGTCACCGCACCTGACTGAAAATTAATCAAAATCAAGACGGACATGCTGGAAGAGGCGTGAGCCGCCGCCGAAATGTCGAGGCGGCCCTCACCGTTCGGTGCCGTTCTCAGGCCAGATGGCCAAGGTTCCCGCCGTGGGCGCTCATCATCCCGAGGACGGTCAGGCTGGGCGTCTCCAGACGGCGTTTGCCCGGATCCATCTCAGGGCGCGAAATACTCATGAGGGCGGCTATCGCAGGGTGGAGCATTGGTCGGAGTCATCCAGTCAACCCCAACCAGCCGCCCTCAGCCAGCCCTGTGTCGTGCAGGGTGATCGTGACGATATCGCCAATACGAAACACATGAGCCTTCAGTTGGGTGCCCGCAACTTATGCGCCGCGTTCTGGACTTTTTTGAGGGTGGTTGCGAAAGGCCAAAAATTCCCATGAGTTTGGATAGAGGCCCTCGCCAGACAAACTGTCGGGGATTGGCCGGAACGGACCTCCGCTACCACCATTCCCCCCGACGCGTCCCACACCGATCATACCCGCGCAACACGAGACGCCCGGAGTTATCCCCGCCGTCGCCTGCGCCCGCCCGTATCGCCGCCGGTGTTGAAGCCCACCTGTGGCAGGGTAACGATCCTGTTGAGTTCCGGGAAGGGGTCTGTCTTGTGCGGAATCGCGTTGGCGGCCACGAAATGCTCCTGGAATTTCGGCTCGATGGCGGTCTCCACCTTGGTGATCTCGCCGACCACGCGCTCGATCTCGCGCCGTGCTGCGACATTGCACAGCGCAATCCGCGCGCCCGTGCCAGCGGCGTTGCCCGCCGAAGTCACCTTGTCCAGCGGCACATCGGGGATCATGCCAAGCACCATCGCGTGCAGGGGCGAGATATGCGCGCCGAACGCGCCCGCCAGCACCACGCGATCCACCTTGTCCACACCGCGCTCGTCCATCAGCAGGCGCGCGCCCGCATAGAGCGCGGATTTCGCAAGCTGAATCGCGCGGATATCGCCCTGCGTGACGGTGATGCGCGGGCCGCCCTCGGTGGTGCCGTCATGGACCAGATAGGCATGGGTGCGCGCCTCGGGGATCATGCGCGCCGTGCCGGTGGCTTCGGCAGACCCCATCAGCCCGCTCTCGTCCAGAAGCCCCGCCAGCCGCAACTCCGCCACCGCCTCGATGATGCCAGAGCCGCAAATGCCGGTGATACCGCCCGCGCCCACCTCGTCGAAAAACCCCGGATCATCCGACCACTTGTCACAGCCGATCACGCGGAAACGCGGCTCTTTGGTCTCGGGGTCGATGCGGATCGCCTCGATGGCGCCGGGTGCCGCGCGCTGCCCCGAGGAGATTTGCGCGCCCTCAAACGCGGGGCCGGTCGGCGAGGAACAGGCCAGAACGCGGGTCTTGTCACCCAGCAGGATTTCCGCGTTGGTGCCGACATCGACGATGAGGGCGAGATCCTCGGATTTGCCCGGCTCCTCGCTGAGCGCCACGGCAGCACAATCGGCCCCCACATGGCCCGCGATGCAGGGCAGGATATAGACCTGCGCGCGCGGGTTGAGGGTGTTCAGGTCCAGCTCTTTCGCGCCAAGCGACAGGCTTTGTGACGTGGCGAGCGCAAACGGTGCCTGCCCCAGTTCCACCGGGTCGATGCCCAGCAAGAGATGGTGCATCACCGGGTTGCAGACAAAAACCACCTCGACGATGAGCGACGGCTCGATCCCCGCCTCGCGCGCAATCTCGCCCGCCAGCGTGTCGATGGCCTCGCGCACCGCCGCCGTCATCTCACGGTCGCCGCCGGGGTTCATCATGGCATAGCTGACCCGGCTCATGAGGTCTTCGCCAAAGCGGATTTGCGGGTTCATGATGCCCGCGCTCGCCGTGACCTCGCCGGTCACAAGGTCCGTCAGATGCGCGGCGATGGTGGTCGAGCCGAGGTCGATGGCGAGGCCATAAAGCCCGCCCTCATGCAGCCCCGGCCAGATATCGAGCACCTGCGCCACGTCGTCCTCATGGCCGCGATGGAGCGCCACCGTCACCTCGAATTTTCCCTTGCGCAGGACAGGTTGCAGCTTGGACAGCAAGGACAGATCGGCGCGGATGCCCTCGATCCCCCATTCGCGGCTCAACGCGCGCGCGAGGCGTTCGAAATCGCCCGAGGGTTCGTGCATGTCCGGCTCGTCCACCTCGATGAAATAGAGCCGGGTGGCCGGGTCCATCTCGATCACCCGCGCCGAGGCGGCCTTGCGCACCACCTGCTTGTGAACCTGTGACTCGGGCGGCACGTCGATTACCACATCGCCCATCACCTTCGCCTGACAGCCCAGTCGGCGACCCGGTTTCAGCCCGCGTTTCTCGTCATAGCGCGCCTCGACCGCGTTCCATTCCGACAGGGCATCGGCCTGCACCGTCACGCCATGCTTGGAAAACTCGCCATAGCCCGGCGTGATCTGGCATTTCGAGCAGATGCCGCGCCCGCCGCAGACCGAATCGAGATCGACGCCTAATTGCCGCGCGGCGGTCAGAACCGGCGTGCCGATGGCAAAGCGGCCGCGCTTGCCCGAGGGGGTAAAGACAACGAGGGGGTCGGTGGTCATGGGGGCGATTTCCTTGCTGCGCTTTGGCGGAACATAAGCCATAGGCGCGCGCCCGACAGCCCGCAAGCGTCAGAAATCCGCCCAAGCGCGGCATGGAAGGATCAGACCCAGGGAAGTTGCAGCCCGAAAAGCCAGATGGCAAGCGGCACAGGGGCTGTGGCCAGCGCGATGGTCAGCATCGTCAGCGGGGTTCGGAACAGCCCCGACAGCCCTGAAATCAGCGCGATGCCGCCGCCGCCGCCGATGACCGAATTGCCGGGAATGTTGATGAGAACGGCAAGGTTGATATAGCGGTATTTCACGATCCAGCCGCAATATTTCTTGGGCAGAAGGGTATGGACAAAGGCCACGCGCCCCTTGGGCGGCAGCGCCTCGAACCGCGCCACAAGCTGCGCCGCGCCGGTCAGGTGCAGGTCCAGAAGCACCCGGCGCAGCCAGCCAAGCGGCACGGTGCAGCCCACCAAATAGGCCAGTGTCAGCCCCGTCGCTGTAGCAAGCCAGACCAAGGGCGCGATATCCGCCCCGCCCGCCGCCAGCACCGAAAGCCCGATCTCGACCCCCGGCACAAACGGGATGGCGATGAGCACGGCATAGATCACCAGCACCAAGGCCAAGAGGCCCGGCATGGCCCAGCCGTAATCGTTGCGGGTGATCCACGCTTCGGCCCATGTGAACAGGAAATGCAGTGCCACCGCCATCGCCGCGATGAGCGCGAGCCGCCAAAGGGTGCGCAACACCCCCAGTTTGAGCGGCGGGGGCACGGGGAGGGTCGGTGGTGACATGGCGGCTTCATCCATGGCCCGAGTCTAGGCCCGCCCCGCCCCCCGCACAATGCGCGTCACACGTTGTTCACGTCCTTTTGCAACCAGTTAATGATCTCCTGACGTTCGCCATCGAGCGCGGGCGCGGGCGGGCGGGTTGCCGGGTCCTCCATCCCGCTCAGCTTGATCGGGTTGCCCGCCGCCACAAAGGCGGGCTGCCCATCCGGCCCCAGCACGTCCACCACCATGTTGCGCGCAAGGATCTGACGGTCATGCAGCGCCTCGGCCACGGTCTGAATGGGGCCGGTGGGCACGCCTGCGGCCTCCAGCCGCTCGATCCAGTGGGATTTCGGACGGTCAAGCGTGATCGCCTCGATCAGCCGCTTGAGGGTGCGCGCGTTCTCGCAGCGCGCCGCATTGGTGGCAAAGCGCGGATCGCGGGCAATCGGCAGACCGAGCACATCGCAGAGCCGCGCGAAAAGCGCATCGTTGCCTGCGGCGATGACAAAGAGGCCGTCGGCAGCATGAAATGTTTCAAACGGGGTGATCGAAGGGTGCCGCGCACCCGATGGCGCGGGCGGCGTGCCGGTCACAGTGGTGATCGCCACCGCATGTTCGAGAATCGCCAACTGGCTGTCGAGCATGGCCACATCCACCTTGCGCCCCAGCCCCGTCTTGTCGCGGTCCAGAAGCGCCGCCAGCACGCCCTGCACCAGATACATCCCCGCCACGATATCGCCGATCGAGGCGCCCACGCGCACCGGCTCGCGGTCCTTCTCGCCGGTGATCGACATGACGCCGCCGCGCGCCTGCACCACCATGTCATAGGCCGGGCGCAGTGCATCGGGGCCGGTATGGCCAAAGCCGCTGACCGCGCCATAGATCAGCGCCGGGTGGCGGGCATGCAGCGCCTCCCAGCCATAGCCCAGCTTTTCCATCACGCCGGGGCGGTAATTCTCCAGCACGATATCGGCGCGCGCCAGCAGCGCGTCGAATATCTCGCGGTCGGCCTCGGCCTTGAGGTCGAGCGCGATGGACTGCTTGCCGTGGTTGATCGCGGCGAAATAGGCGCTTTGTCCGTCCTTGAAGGGCGGAAAGGTGCGGGTATCGTCGCCGGTGCCGGGGCGTTCCACCTTGATCACCCGCGCGCCGAGATCGCGCAGCGTGAGCGACGCAAACGGCCCCGCAAGCACATGGGTCAGATCAAGAACAGTCAAGCCGTCAAGCGGTGCGGTCATGGGGGCCTCCTTCGGTGCTGTCAGGGCGCATCTTTACCAAGCCTGCGTGACAGGTCCCTGACAAGGATCAAACGGGCGGACACGCCACGAACGGTCGCGCTGTCCCGTCTTGTCTGCCCGAGGGGCACATTTGCCAACGAGGTCCGCACCGAACCCTGCCCGTCACACGATAAAGGGCGCGAACCGCCGGTTCACGCCCCCAATCCATCGCGCAAGCGAGGTCTCAGCCCTGACGGGCCTTGAACTTGCGTTGGGTCTTGTTGATCACGTAGACGCGGCCCTTGCGGCGCACGACGCGGCAATCGCGGTGCCGGTTCTTGAGCGAACGCAGCGAATTGCGAACCTTCATGGTCGTCTCCTGTCTGTCGCGGCGCGCTCCTGCGCCTTGGTGGTTGCGGGTGTTACGTGCCTGACACGTAACGGAAATTCATGGTGGGCGATACAAGGTTCGAACTTGTGACCCCTTCGATGTCAACGAAGTGCTCTACCACTGAGCTAATCGCCCCGGCTGGCCCCAGCCCCCCGTAACAAAGAGGGGCGCGGAGTTCCGCGCCTGTCCGGCGGTCTATAAAAGGAGTCGGTGAGGGGATCAAGGGCTTTCAGCACGATGATTTAGCTCTATTATGGCCATCAAGGAGCGCGCGCGATGCCGAAGGCTGCCTATTACCTGACCCATCCCGAACGGCGCACCACATCGGTGGTGTTCGCCTCGCCGCATAGCGGGCGGGAGTATCCGTGGTCCTTCCTGCGGCGCACGGCGCTCAATGAACACTCGGTCCGCTCGTCGGAGGATGCCTTTGTCGATCAATTGTTTGACAGCGCCCCGCGTGCGGGCGCACCGTTTCTCCGGGCTGGTGCGCCGCGCGCCTTCGTCGATCTCAACCGCAGCGCGGACGAACTTGACCCGGCCCTGATCGAAGGTGTCAGCCGTCAGGGCCACAATCCCCGCGTCGCCTCGGGTCTCGGGGTCATCCCGCGCGTGGTGGCCAATGGCAAGGCGATCTATTCCGGCAAGATCTCGCTTTCCGAGGCTCAGGCGCGCATCGACAGCTATTGGCGGCCCTATCACGAGGCGCTTCAGGGCCAGCTTGATCAGGCGCATCTCATGTTCGGGCAATCCATCCTGATCGACTGCCATTCCATGCCGCACGAGGCCATGGATGCGGTCTCGCGCCGGGGGTTGCGCCGCCCCGAAATCGTGCTCGGGGACCGTTTCGGTGCCTCGGCCGATGCCGCCATCGTGGATCGGATCGAGGCGGCCTTTACGCGCGCGGGCCTTCTGGTGACGCGCAATACCCCCTTTGCCGGGGCCTATATCACACAGGCCTACGGGCGGCCCGCTCGCGGGCGGCACGCCGTCCAGATCGAAATCGACCGCGCGCTCTACATGAACGAGCGCCTCATTCGCCCCAACGGCAATTTCGAAGCCTTCCGCCGTCTTCTGCGCGGCGTCATCCGCGAAATAGCCGAGATCGGCCGCGCCGGGACGATGCCTCTCGCCGCCGAATAGCGCGCCCGCCTTACGCCGTCAGCCCCTCCGGCTCTGCCAGCCCATTCGCGCGGCAGCAGGCGGTGACGGTGTTGGCCAATAGGCAAGCAATCGTCATCGGCCCCACGCCGCCCGGAACCGGGGTGATCGCGCCCGCCACCTCGCTCACCGACGCGAAATCGACATCGCCCACGAGCACGTTCTTGCCGTCCCGCTCGATGCGGTTGATGCCCACGTCGATCACCGTAGCCCCCGGCTTGATCCAGTCGCCCGGCACCATCTCGGGGCGGCCCACGGCCGCCACCACGATATCGGCACGCCGCACCACATCGGCCAGATCGCGGGTGCGTGAATGGGCGATCGTCACGGTGCAGCTATCGCCAAGCAGAAGCTGCGCCATCGGCTTGCCGACGATGTTAGAGCGCCCCAGCACCACCGCATCCAGCCCGCTGAGCGATCCCAGATGGTCGCGCAGCATCATCAGGCACCCGAGCGGGGTGCAGGGCACCATGCTCTTTTGCCCGGTGCCCAGAAGGCCCACGTTGGAGATGTGGAAGCCGTCCACGTCCTTGGCCGGGTCAATGGCGTTGATGACCAGATCGGAATCGAGATGACCGGGCAGCGGCAGTTGCACAAGGATACCGTGCACCGCCGGGTCATTGTTGAGCGTGTCGATCAGCGCCAGCAGATCGGCCTCGGATGTGTCTGCATCAAGCCGGTGCTCATAGGAATTCATCCCCGCCTCGGCCGTCTGCTTGCCCTTGGAGCGCACATAGACCTGGCTTGCCGGGTCCTCGCCCACCAGCACCACGGCCAGCCCCGGCGTGATGCCATGCGCCGCTTTCAGGCGCGTGACGTGATCCGCCACCTTGCCCCGGATGGTGGCGGCGAAGGCCTTGCCGTCGATGATGTCTGCGCTCATGTCTTTCCCTTCCCTGTCGTCAGAGGCCGGGGTTTACCCCGGCCCCTGCTCTCAGAACAACCCTTCGATCTGGCCCGCATCGTTGAGGCGGATCGATTCCGCCGCAGGCTTCGAGGGCAGGCCCGGCATGGTCATGATCTCGCCGCACACGACCACGACGAAGCCCGCCCCGGCCGAAAGCCGCACTTCGCGCACCGGCACCGAATGGCCGGTGGGCGCGCCGCGCACGCTCGGATCGGTGGTAAAGCTGTATTGCGTCTTGGCCATGCAGACCGGCAGGTTGCCATAGCCCTGCGCCTCCCACTCGCGAAGCTGGTTGCGGATTTTCTGATCCGCCAGCACCTCGTCAGCCCGGTAGATGCGCTTGGCCACGGTCTCGATCTTTTCGAAAAGCGGCATCTCGTCGGGGTAGAGCGGGGCGAAGTCGGTCGTGCCTGCCTCGGCCAGCTCGACCACCTTGCGCGCCAGCGGCTCCGAGCCTTCCGAGCCAAGCTCCCAATGCCGCGACAGCACCGCCTCGGCCCCGTGGCCGGCGACATAGTCCCTGACCGCCTGAATCTCGGCCTCGGTATCGGTGACGAAATGGTTGATCGCCACCACCACCGGCACGCCGAAGCTCTTGACGTTCTCGATGTGGCGGCCAAGGTTGGGACAACCCGCCTTGACGGCCTCGACATTCTCCGCGCCCAGATCGGCCTTGGCCACGCCGCCGTTCATCTTCATCGCGCGCACCGTGGCCACGATCACCACGCAATCGGGCGCAAGCCCCGCCTTGCGGCACTTGATGTTCATGAACTTCTCGGCCCCGAGATCGGCCCCGAAGCCGGCTTCGGTCACCACGTAATCGCTGATCTTGAGCGCCGTGGTCGTGGCGATGACAGAGTTGCAGCCATGGGCGATATTGGCGAACGGGCCGCCATGGACAAAGGCGGGGTTGTTTTCCAGCGTCTGCACGAGGTTGGGCTGCATCGCGTCCTTGAGGAGCACCGTCATCGCGCCCTCGGCCTGAATGTCGCGGCAGAAGACCGGCGTCTTGTCGCGCCGGTAAGCCACGATCATCGACCCCAGACGCTCTTCCAGATCCTTGAGGTTCTTCGAGAGACACAGGATCGCCATGACCTCGGAGGCCACGGTGATGTCGAACCCGTCCTCGCGCGCGAACCCGTTCGAGACCCCTCCGAGCGAGGAGGTGATCTGCCGCAAGGAGCGGTCGTTCATGTCCACCACGCGCCGCCAAACGACGCGACGGGTGTCGATGTCGAGCGTATTGCCCCAGTAGATATGGTTGTCGATCATGGCGCTGAGCAGGCTGTGCGCGCTGGTAATGGCGTGGAAATCGCCGGTGAAATGGAGGTTCATGTCCTCCATCGGCACGACCTGCGCATAGCCGCCCCCGGCAGCGCCGCCCTTCATCCCGAAATTCGGGCCCAAGGATGCTTCGCGGATACACACCGTCGCGCGCTTGCCGATGCGGTTCAGCCCGTCGCCCAGCCCCACGGTGGTCGTGGTCTTGCCCTCGCCCGCGGGCGTCGGGTTGATCGCGGTGACAAGCACCAGTTTGCCGCTCTTGTTGGCCTGCACCGAGGCGATGAAGTCCTGGCTGACCTTGGCCTTGTCATGTCCGTAGGGAAGCAGGTGCTCGGAGGGGATGCCAAGCTTGGCACCGATCTCCTGAATCGGCTTCTTGGTGGCTTCGCGCGCGATTTCGATGTCGGATTTGTAGCTCATGTCGGTCCCTGTTCTGGCCGCGGCTGCGGGGGTGTCACCCTTTCGCCTATAGCGGCTTTGTTCCGCGCGCTGCGCCGCGTTTCCGACATATCCCGCGCCGGTTGCGGCGGGATGACGCACGCCCCCGGCCGCTCTCAGCCCCGCGCGCGGGCCAGTTCCGACCAGACCGGTTGATCGGGGATATGCAACCGCAGCACATCGCCAAGCGCGATGCGCCCTTCGCGTTCCACCCAGGCCGTGACGCCGCGCCGCCCTTCGGCTGCGCGCTTGAAGAGCTTGCCCCGCCCCGGCCTGTGTCCCTCGATCACTTTCGCGGGCAACTGACAGGGCCGGTTCTCCATGTCGATCACCAGCGTTGCGCCGGACGGGGCCTGAAGCCGCGAGGAGGGCGGCACATGGCTGAAATCGGGAATGCCCTCGATCACCAGCGACGCCCCGAGCCAGGCCGGATAGAGCGCATCGACCCCCATTTCCCCGGCGATCATCGCAAGTTCCTCGGCCGAAAGAACCGACAATTGCCGCACATTGGCGATCTCCGTGCCGATCTTGTGCTGCTCTCTCACCCGACTGCAAGAGGGGCGCGTCACGCCGCCATGCGCCTCGCCAGCGATCCCGGCAAATGTCAGTTCGGCCTCCGCCAGCGCCTCGGCTTCCAGCCGCGCAGCGCGGTCCGTGACCCGGCCCAGCCAGACCACCCGCGCCGTGAACTCCGTCGGTGTCAGCGCCTGCATCCCGGCCCCCGTTTCATCGTTCCTGAAATACTCATATCCGGCATCGCCACCCGCTCAGACGGTGAGGGTAAAGAACATCCGCCGGAACGGGAACAGCACCGTTCCGTCTGCTCGCACCGGATAGGCGGTGTGCATCACCTCCTCGTAGCGGCGGATCAGATCGGCGCGCTCGGCCTCGTCCAGCGCGGCCAGAACCGGCCGTGCGTAGGTGCTCTCGGTAAAGCGGCGCACCGGATGGCTGCCCGGCTCGGCGGTCAGGCGCTGGTAATAGTCGGTCTCCCAGAGGCGGAACTGTCCCAGCGGGGCCAGCAACTCCTCGTATTTCACCGGGGCCATGACACCGGGCGTGCCCATCTTCTCTGCACGGCCCGGATACAGCTCTTCGGCCAGCGACAGCCACACCCGGTGCGAGGGGGCCTTGTTCTGATGCGGCATCTGCACCGCCAGCGTGCCACCCTTGCCCAGCATCCGCGCGAGCCGCGGCATCAGCACCTCGTGCCCGCCAACCCAATGCAGCGCGGCGTTGGAATAGATCAGCCCCGGGGCGCGATGCGGGTGCCAGTCGGCGATGTCAGCCTGTTGCAGCGCGTCATAGCCCGCCGCCCGTGCCTTCTCCAGCATGGCGGGGCTGGCATCCACGCCGGTGACGTTGCGCCCGCCTGCCCGCGCGCGCAGCGCCTCGGCCATCGCGCCATTGCCGCAGCCGAGATCGACCACGTCCCCCGCCCCCATCTGCCCGACCGCGTTCAGAAGGTCGAGCGCCGGGCGCAGACGCTGGTCACGAAAGCGCGCATAGGCTTTGGGGTTCCAGTCGGATTTTGCGGATGCCGGACTCACGTCGAGGGCTCAGGCTCCAGCCCGCCGTCGCCTGCACCGCGCGAGGATTTGGGCTTGGTCTTCGGGATCGCGGCGAGCGAGGGTTTGACCACCTCGGGGGTGCCACCGTCATCGTCATCCGCCATGGGTGGGTCGCCCCGCATCACGCGCTTGATTTCCTCGCCGGTCAGCGTCTCGTATTCCAGGAGGCCCTGTGCCAGACGTTCCCATTCCTCTTGCCGCTCCTCGAGGATGGCACGGGCGTTCTGATAGGCCTCGTCGATGAGGCGGCGCACCTCGTCCTCGATCAATTCCTTGGTATGGGCCGAGATCGAGAATCCGCCCGCGCCGTTGCCCATATAGCCCTCATGCGCCTGCTGGTAATCGACATTGCCGACCTTGTCGGACATGCCCCAGCGCATCACCATCGCACGCGCCAGCCCGCTGGCCTGCTGGATGTCGCCCGCAGGCCCGTTCGAGACGTTCTCCTCGCCGTATTTCATCACCTCGGCGGCCTTGCCGGCCATGGTCATGGTCAGCTTTTCCTCGCATTCCGCCTTGTGCCAGTTGAGCCGGTCAATCTCGGGCAGGCTCACGACCATGCCAAGCGCGCCGCCGCGCGGAATGATCGTGGCCTTGTAGACCGGATCGCATTTCGGCAGGGCAAGACCGACCACCGCATGACCGGCCTCGTGATAGGCGGTCTTTTCCTTCTGGTCGTCGGTCAGCACCATCGAGCGGCGCTCGGCCCCCATCATCACCTTGTCCTTGGCGTTCTCGAAATCGACCATCGTGACGAAACGCCGCCCGATCCGCGCGGCCATGAGCGCCGCCTCGTTGACAAGGTTCGCCAGATCCGCGCCCGAGAAGCCCGGCGTGCCGCGCGCGATGAGGCGCAGGTCCACATCAGGACCAAGCGGCGTCTTGCGCGCGTGCACACCAAGGATCTTCTCGCGTCCCTTGATGTCGGGATTGGGCACCGTCACCTGCCGGTCAAAGCGACCGGGGCGCAACAGCGCCGGGTCGAGCACGTCCTTGCGGTTGGTGGCGGCGATGATGATCACGCCCTCATTGGCCTCGAACCCGTCCATTTCCACCAAAAGCTGGTTCAGCGTCTGCTCGCGCTCGTCATTGCCGCCGCCATAGCCGGCACCCCGGTGGCGACCGACGGCGTCGATCTCGTCGATGAAGACGATGCAGGGCGCGTTCTTCTTGGCCTGCTCGAACATGTCGCGCACGCGCGAGGCACCCACGCCCACGAACATCTCGACGAAATCCGAGCCGGAAATAGTGAAGAAGGGCACACCCGCCTCACCCGCGATGGCGCGCGCCAACAGGGTTTTACCGGTGCCCGGAGGCCCCACCAGAAGTGCCCCCTTCGGGATCTTGCCGCCCAGACGCGAAAATTTCTGCGGGTTGCGCAGGAATTCGACGATTTCCTCAAGCTCTTCCTTGGCCTCGTCGATCCCGGCCACATCGTCGAATGTCACGCGGCCATGCTTTTCGGTCAGCATCTTGGCCTTGGATTTGCCAAAGCCCATGGCCCCGCCTTTGCCGCCGCCCTGCATCCGGTTCATGAAATAGATCCAGACGCCGATCAGCAGAAGGAAGGGCAGGAGAGACAGAAGGAAGGACTGAAAGCCCGATTGCTGCTGGCTCTCGGCCTTCACGGGAATGCCCCGCTCGATCAGGCGCTGCGTGATCTCGGCATCCTCGGGGCGGATGGTGCTGTAATCGTTGCCGTCATTGCCGCGATAGCGCACCGTTTCGCCATCGAGCGTGACCTGGCTTACCGCACCGCTGTCCACGGCGGCAACGAATTCGGAATAGGGCACTGACCGGCTCTGCAGCGTGTTGCCCGATCCGCTGAACAGGTTGAAAAGGGCCATGATCAGCAGGAACAGGATCAGCCAGAAGGCGATGTTGCGCGCGTTGCCCAAGAGAAATCTCCCAATTGTCGGTCTGAATGCCCATAGCATGAGGGCTTGACTAGTTAAATAGACATCCCTCGACCGGGTTCAATGAGAGATTACGCTGTCGAGATAGGCCGCGAGCGGACGGACAAGCGAAAGCTGCCAGCCATTTGCCCAACCATGGAGCGGCGCGGCGATGAGCGTATCCCCCCGCCAGAGGCCCGGCGCGGCCAGCGCGCTTGCATGCGGCAAGCCGCCCGCGCGCCAGTCGGGGCAGGCGGCAAGGCCCTCGGGGCCGAGTGCGGCAATCTCTGCCGCACCGTCGCCCGTGGCGCGCCAGCGCCCGTCCCAGACCTCGGTTGCCGGGGCGCGACATCCGGCCACGGCGCTCAATTCCCGGCCCAGGCGGAGATGCGCCCTGTCCGCGCTGAGCACGCACCCTTGCAGGGTCATCCTTTGCCCTGCGCGCGCGGCGCGCAGCAAATCCGTCATCGCCGTGCCGCGCGGCGGGTAGCCGTCACCGGTG
Organism: Roseovarius sp. MBR-79; assembly: GCF_053628555.1. NCBI lineage: Bacteria > Pseudomonadati > Pseudomonadota > Alphaproteobacteria > Rhodobacterales > Roseobacteraceae > Roseovarius > Roseovarius sp. MBR-79. The sequence goes on from NZ_JBRJGP010000008.1 coordinate 104,897, forward strand.
CTCCAGCGCAACCCCGCCAGCAACAGCCGACGCGCGGTCTCGTCGGGCAGGGAGCCGAACCCGTCCCGCGCCAGCAGCAGATCGCCCGCCTGCACCGTGGCGAGCGCCCCTGCGGCCTGCCCTGCATGATGAGCCAGCGCCGCGCGCGCCTCGGCCAGACGCTCGGCCGTCCCCGCCAGCGTGTCCGCGCTCAGGTCCAGCGTGGTCAACGTGGCCAACACCGCCCGTGCGCGCGTCCGCTCGTAATCCGGGTCGGCATTGGTCGGGTCGTCGATCCACGCCACGCCACGCGCGCGCAGGTGCTCTCTGAGATGCTCGCGCCCGAGCGCGAGCATGGGCCGGTGAAAGGTCACGCCGTCCGCCTGCCACCGGGCCCGCATCGCCGAAAGCCCGTCAAGGCCCGATCCCCGCGCCAGGCGCATCAGGAAGGTTTCGGCCAGGTCGTCGCGGGTGTGCCCGATCGCCACATCCGCGATGCCGTGGACCCGCGCCCAATCGGCCAGCAGGCGATAGCGCGCGCGCCGCGCGCGGTCAGGCAGATTGCCGCCCGCCTCCTGGTCGGTCCAGTGCAGCGTGTCATGCGCCACGCCCAGCCCCGCGCAAAGCCGCGCCACCCCGGCGGCCTCCGCAGCGGCCTCTGCGCGCAAACGGTGATCCACTGTCGCCACCCGGAGCAAAGGACCCCCCGTGGCGCGCCAGTCATTCAGAAGGTGCAGCAGTGCCAGCGAATCGCTGCCGCCAGAGACGGCAACGCCCAGAACGCGCGGCGGGGCAGGGGCGAAGTGATCCGCCACCGCCCCGCGCGCCGGTCCGGTATCGCTCACGAACAGCCGAGCCGGGCCATTTCCGCCTGTGCCCCGGCCACCGCCGCAGCACCGGGATAGCGCGGCGCGACCTGCCCCAGCGTGACGCAGGCCTCGTCGGTCTGTCCCAGAACGCCAAGCGCGCGACCCAGGTTATAGAGCGCGTCCGCCGCCTCCGGCCCGTCGGGGGCAGCACTGAACGTGTCGAGATAGGCGCGCGCGGCGGCGCTCTGTTGACCCGAAGCCTCAAGCGCGCGCCCGCGCAAGAGACCCGCCTGACCGCTCAGCGGGCTGCCGGGATAGGTGACAAGAAAGGCCTCAAGCTGCTCGGCCGCGCCCGCGTGATCGCCCGCGTCAAAGGCGGCTTGCGCGCGCTCGAAATCGTCGCGCTCGCCCACGGCAAGCTGCGGGCCGCCGGGGACAGGCGCGGGCGTGGGCGCGGGTATCGCGGCCCCGCCGCCCGCCTGCGGGATCACGCCGCCCAGCGTGCTGCCCGGCTCCAGCGTGCCGATATCGCAGCCCGGCTCCAGTTCGCAGAGCCGGAACTCCAGATCGCCCACCCGGTTGGTGCCGTCGCTCACCACGCGGTCGATGCGAAACTCCAACTGCTCGGTTTTCGACGTGAGCCGCTGCACCTCGGATTCGATCGCGTTCAAGCGGTCAAGCGGCGAGCCGCCGCCCGAAAGCTGCCCCGCGCCGCCTGTCGTGCTCAGCTCTCGCTTGAGTTTCTGCAACTCGACGAAGAGCACGGCCAGTTCCTGCCGGATATCGGCGAGGGTCTCGGTGGCCTGCGCGGCGGCCCCATGCGGGGCGACGAGCATCAGCGCGAGAAGCGGTCCCAGAAACGCGCGCATCATCGCCCCTTAACTGCCCAGGCCGGCGGCCAGAACCGTGACCGCACGGCGGTTCTTGGCATAGCAGGACTCGTCGCTGCAAATCTCGATGGGGCGCTCCTTGCCAAAGCTCACCACCCGGAGGCGGTTGCCCGCCACGCCCCGGCTTACGAGGTATTCCTGCACCGCGTTGGCGCGCCGCGCGCCAAGCGCGAGGTTGTATTCACGTGTGCCCTGTTCGTCGGCATGGCCCTCGATCACGGCGGTGAAATCGCGGTTGGTCATCAGCCACTGCGCCTGTCCGTCAAGCGTCGCCTGCGCCTCTCGCGACAGCGTGGACTGATCCACCGCGAAGAGCACCCGGTCGCCGATCGCTTGCTGGAAATAGGCGGGCGAGGTCGGGTCAGAGGCCGATCCGGCCAGCCCCGCGCCCGCGCCATTATTGAGATCGACCGTGTTCTGATCCGCGAACCGGTCGGGATTGGTGCAGCCCGCAAGCGCGAGCCCCGCCACCAGGATGATTGTCTTGCTCAGATAGGTCATGTCAGCCCCGTTTCTCTTGATTGGTTGTGTTCTAGCACAGGGCGCGCGCCCTGTCAGTCCTGCTCGAGTCTGCCTCAGTTCTGCAACGGCCCCCAGGACGGATCGCTCGCGCCGCCCTGTGTGGTCACCTGGCGCAGGTTGCGCCCGGAGATGTCCACCGAATACAGCCGCGCCTCGCCCTGCGCACCCTGCGTCTCGCGGGTGAACATGACGACGCGGCCGTTCGGGGCCCAGGTCGGCCCCTCGTCGAGAAACGACGCGGTCAGAAGCCGTTCCTCGCTGCCATCGAGGCGCATCACGCCGATATGGAACCGGCCTTTGGATTGCTTGGTAAAGGCGACAAGATCGCCGCGCGGCGACCAGACCGGCGTCCCATAACGGCCCTCGCCGAAACTGATCCGCCGGGCCTCGCCCCCGCTTGCACTCATGATATAGAGCTGCGGCGTGCCCGAACGGTCGCTCTCAAACACGATCTGGCGGCCATCCGGGCTATAGCTCGGGGCGGTCTCGATCGAGGGCGCGGTGGTCAGCCGCGTGCTTGCGCCCGAACCGATATCCATGGAGTAAAGATCGGTATTGCCGCCCTGCGTCAGGGAATAGAGAACGGTGCGCCCGTCCGGCGCAAAGCGCGGCGCAAAGGCCATCGTCCCCTCCAGCGTCGGCAGCGCCCGCCGACCCACGCTTGCCACGTCGAGCACATAGATGCGCGGGAATCCCGTCTCGTAACTGGTATAGAGCACCCGGTCGCCCGTGGGCGAGAAGCGTGGCGCCAGCACGAGCGACGCGGCATCGGTCAGGAACTGCAGGTTCGCGCCGTCGTAATCCATGATCGCCAGCCGCTTGGCGCGCTGGTTCTTGGGACCGCTTTCCGAGACAAAGACCACGCGGCTGTCGAAATAGCCGCCTTCGCCGGTGATGCGCGCATAGACCTGATCGGCCACCTTGTGCGCGATGCGCCGCCAGCCGTCGCGCTGCCCGACAAGTTGCTGACCCTGCCCCAGTTCCTGCCCCGCGAACACGTCGTAGATGCGGAACCGCACCACCACGCGCCCCGCCCCGTCCACATTGACCGCGCCCGTGACCATCACCTGCGCGTTGATCGCCCGCCAGTCGGCGAATTGCACCGGGCTTTCGAAGCTCGTGATCCGGCTGATATGGGCATCGGCGGGGATCTCGCGGAAGAGGCCAGTGCCGGTCAGGTCGGCGGCAATCACGCGGGCGATGTTGCGGGCAAATTCCTGCGCGGCAGGCGTGTCGGCCACGAAGTCGGGCACGGCCACGGGCATCGGCTCGATCACGCCTTCGGTGATCTCGAGCCGGAGGGGTCCGCCTTGCTGGGCCATGGCGGGAAGACCCCAGAGCGTCAGGGCGGCAATCAGGGTCAGGAGTGAGCGCATCATTTGATCCTCATTCTCTCCGGGTTGAATGTCATTTCTATATCACGCCATTGCCCGAATTTCTCGGGCGGCAGGTCAAAGCCGTCATTGCCGCATCGGATGATCGCGCGGCGCGCGGCCTCATAGGCCTGTCTTGCCGCCTCGGCGGAGCCGCCGGAATGGCTCAGCATGCGGATACTCGACGTGTCGGGTTTCGAGGTCTCGAACATCCGCACGGTGACGACCACGGTGGTGGCGAGCGCCTCGGAACTGAGGCTGCCCACGTTCCAGCAGCGTTGCACGGCCACCCGCAGCGCGTCCTTTTCGCCGGCGGTGAGCGGCGGGCCTGCGGGGCGCTCGGGCGTCGGCGTTCCCTGTCCCAGGGCGGCGGCCAGCGCATCGCTGACGGCACCGCGGTCGGTGGCGGGCGGCGCTTGCGTCTCCTGAGGAGTCTCGGGCCGCGCGGCGGTCTCGGTCGGGGCGGCCTCGGTCGGGGCGGCCTCGGGAGCGGGCGCAGGGCGCGGGGCGGGCCGCGCGCGCGGGCGTGGCGATGCGGTCGGGGCCGGATCACGCGGGCGCTCGGCCTCGGTCACGATCTCGGTCGCGGCCTCCTCGGGCGCGGTCGCCTCCTGCGGGGCTTCTTCCACCACGGCACCGGCATCGGGGGCGACCTCGGGGCGCGCCACATCATCGACCCGCACATCCGGCTCGGACGGGGCCACCGGCTCGGGTGCCACGCGCGGTGCGGGGCGCGGTTGCGGGCGCGGCGAGACCTGCGGCACCAGCGCCGCCACATCCTCGGCGGGCGGCGCGACCTCGGGCGCGGTATCGGTCACCTCCGCTGGGGCGGGCACGGGTTCGGGCGGCGTCGGGACCGGATCGGGTGGCGGCGCGGCATTGGCCGCAGGCTGGCTTTGCGCGGGTGCGCTGTCGGCCCCGGAGGCAAGCGCGGGCGCATTTTCCCCCGGCGCGGGCGGCTCGGGGGTGTTGACGTTGGCAACCGCCTCGGGCGCGCTCGACGCGGCCAGAATCGCGGCATAATCCTCAGCGGAAATGGCCATCGCCTCCACCACCTCGAAAGGCGGCGGATCGGAGCGGAACGCACCCCCGAAGAGGGCCCATCCGATCACTGCCAGATGGCCCGCCCCCGATATGATCTGCCCGGTGTTCACGCCGTCCGCGCCCCTAGCCGCCCCGACCGTCAAGCGCCGGACCGCCCGTTTCCGTGACCAGGCCGATATTGGCAAAGCCACCGCGATTGAGCGCGCCCATCACCTCCATCACCACGCTGTAGGGCGCGGCCCCGTCGGCGCGCAGGAAGACGCGCGTGCCCTCGCGCTCGGCGGCGATGGCACGCAGCCGCGCCACAAGTTCCTCGCGCGGCACGTCCGTGGTCTGGATTGCCACCCGCCCGTCTGCACTTACCGTGACCGAAAGCGGCTCTTCCTGTTCTCCCGGCAGGGCGCTGGCGGCGGTTTTCGGCAACTCCACCGGCACGCCCACCACCAGAAGGGGGGCCGCCACCATGAAAATGATCAGGAGAACCAGCATCACATCGACAAACGGCGTGACGTTGATTTCGGACATGGGCCGCGACCGGCCTTGCCCCCGTCTGCGCCGCCCGCCGCCGCCCGATTTCTGGATGACACCCGCGCCCATGGCCTAGCCGTCCAACTGGCGGCTGAGGATGGTGGCGAACTCATCGGCAAAGGCCTCGTAACCCGCCACGAGCCGGTCGCTGTCGGCGCTCAGCTTGTTGTAGAAGATCACCGCCGGAATCGCCGCCAGAAGGCCAAGCGCTGTGGCCAGAAGCGCCTCGGCGATGCCGGGGGCCACCACCACAAGGCTGGTATTCTGCTGCGCCGCGATCTCGACAAAGGCATGCATGATGCCCCAGACCGTGCCGAAAAGCCCGATGAAGGGCGCGGTGGAGCCCACGGTCGCCAATACCTGCAACCCGCTTTGCAGCGCGTCCGCCTCCTTGGCGATGGCCACATCCATCGAGCGGTCGATCCGCGCCGTGGCACCGGCGATCAACTCTCCGTCATTTCGATGGCTGCGCCGCCACTCGGTCATTCCGGCCGCGAAAATCCGCTCGGACTGTCCGGCCGGTTCCGGCCCGATCTCGTCGTAGAGCCCGTCCAAAGGCTCTCCCGACCAGAATCGGCGGTCGAATATCTCGGCTTCGGTGCGCCCGCGGCGATAGGTGATGAGTTTCTGGATGATGATCGACCAGGACCAGAACGAGGCCAGCACCAGAATCAACATTACCAGTTTCACGATAAGCGTGGCGCGCGCGAAGAGCGCCCACATGGAGAAATCCATCTCCTGCGCCAATGCCAGGGTTTCTGCTTCCATTTGCCTGCCTTCAAGCCTCTCATGGCCGTTTTCCGACCTTATCAAAGGTCAAATTAGCCGATTTCCAGAGGGAAAGCCATGAGGATCGGCGCACGGGCCGCAGAATGGCAAAGATAGCGTCTGAGGGAGGCGGATATTCGCCTGCGGGTCCACGCGAGGCAGCGCTTTTCCCGATTTGCAACGACGGCGTTGCAGCGACGACGCGCCGCGCGCCCGACTTTCGTCACAATTTGAGCCTTGGGTAAGAAGGCGATCAAAAGCGCACATCAGCAACCATGACGTGAGTCTATCATTTTGACATGAAATATCGGGAGACACGCCCAATGAGTATCCAGTTCTTTACCCCGCGAGGACCGGATAACGAGTTCCTTAGATTACCCGGTTCCCTGCGCCAAACCGTGCGGTGGTTGCCGCAGATCGGCGATACATTCCCCGATTTCTCCGTCACCACGACACAAGGTCCGCTCCGCTTCTGGGAATGGGCCGAGGGCAGTTGGGTGCATCTCTTCAGCCATCCCGCGGCCTTGACCCCGGTCTGCACCACGGAAATGGCCTCCCTCGCCGATTGCAGAGGGGAATGCCGGGCGCTCGATCTGAAGAATCTGGCGCTTTCGGGGTCCAGTATCGACGAGCAACATGCCTGGCATGACGACATCCGGCGGCTCTTCGGCCTGACGGTGGATTTTCCGTGCGCTACCGATCCGGGGAACCGGCTGTCGCGGCTCTTTGGCATGATGCACGCCCGGGAATCGGGCGAGTGGCCGATCCGCAAGAGCTTTCTCATCGACCCTGCGCTGCACATCCGGCTGATCTTTGAGTATCCGATCTTCATCGGCCGCAATATCGAGGAGGTGCTGCGCACGACCCGCGCGCTGCAACTGCATGACGCGACCCGCGTGGCGACGCCTGCCGACTGGGATCAGGGCGATCTCGTCATCATCCCCGACACGCGCCCGGAAAGCGAGGTCATCCGGCAATTCGGTGCGCAGTCGCAGACCCTGACCCCGTATCTGCGGGTGGTCGAAAACAAAAGCGGGCGCTCAGGGCCGCAGCACTGAGGGAAGCCGCACCGGCGCGCCGTTTGGCCCGACGCAGACAACCGTGACCATGCCGCGGAAAAGCGCGGTGGTCCCGCGCATCACAACCTGTTCCATCACCAGACGCGCCGCGCTGACCGAGGCGGTTTCGGTCACCACCTCAAGCGCATCGTCGAAATGCGCGGGAGCCATGTAATCCGCCTCCACCCGGCGCACGACGAAAACCGTGCCGCCCGCGCGCATCGCGTTCTGGTCCATCCCCAGATCGCGGACCCAGGCGCTTCGGGCGCGCTCGATGTATTTCAGGAAATTGGCGTGATAGACGATACCGCCCATGTCGGTATCCTCGTAATAGACGCGAACGGGGAAACGATGGGTCATGGCGCACCTGTCTCGGGAAGCAAGACCGAAGCTAGACCGTCACGAAGGGACTGCCAAGGCGGTGCCCGACGGTGTAGACTGAACGCGTCATGCCAAGCCTCTGCCGCGATTGCCTTCACCCGTTCGAGCGCGCGCCGCGCTGCCCCGCCTGCGGCAGCCCGCGCATCGTCGCGCATCCCGAACTTTGGAACCTCTCCATTGCACACATGGATTGCGACGCGTTCTATGCCAGCGTCGAGAAGCGCGACAATCCGGCGCTTGCCACGCGCCCGGTGATCATCGGCGGCGGGCGGCGCGGCGTGGTCTCGACCGCGTGCTATATCGCGCGTATCCGGGGCGTGCGCTCGGCCATGCCGATGTTTCAGGCGCTGCGGCTCTGCCCCGAGGCCGAGGTGATCCGTCCGCGCATGGCCGTCTATGCCGAAGCCTCCCGCGCCATCCGCGCGATGATGCTGGATCTCACCCCTGCCGTGGAACCGCTCTCGCTCGACGAGGCGTTCCTTGACCTCTCGGGCACGGCGCGGCTCCACGGCGCGCCACCTGCGGTGATGCTGGCAGGTCTGGTGCGGCGGATGCGGTCAGAGCTTGGCCTCACCGGCTCCATCGGTCTCAGCCACAACAAGTTTCTCGCCAAGATCGCCTCGGATCTCGACAAGCCGCACGGGTTTTCCGTCATCGGGCAGGCCGAGACCGCCGATTTCCTGCGCGACCGTCCGGTGAGCCTGATCTGGGGCGTCGGCCAATCGACGCTGGCGGCACTCCATGGCGCGGGCATCCGCAGCTTTGCCGATCTGCTGCGCTGGGACCGCATGGATCTCGTGGCGCGCTTCGGCGCGATGGGTGAGCGGCTCTGGCACCTTGCACGCGGGCAGGATTACCGTCGGGTCTCAGCCGATGCGCCGGTCAAGTCGATCTCCAACGAGACCACCTTTGCCGAGGATATTTCCGACGCGGATCTGCTCGACGGGCACCTGTGGCGGCTCTCGGAAAAGGTGGCAGACCGCGCCAAGGCGCGCGGCCTTGCCGGCCGCGTGATCACGCTCAAGCTCAAACGCGCGGATCACGGGCTGCTTACCCGCCGTCAGTCGCTGCGCGAGCCGACGCAGCTGGCCGATACGCTCTACCGCTCGGCTCGCGCCCTGATGGACCAGACCCCTCGGGGCGTGGCGTGGCGGCTCCTCGGGGTCGGGCTATCGGACCTCCTGCCAGAGGCCGGGGCCGACCGCGCGGGCGACCTGCTTGATCCCGACGCGCCCCGCCGCGCCGAGGCCGAGCGCGCGACCGACCGCATCCGCGCCCGCTTCGGCCCGGATGCGATCCTCAAGGGCCGCGCCCTGCGCTAGAGCACGATGCTCAAAAGTGGGAACCGGTTTTGAGCTTCTCGAACATGCGAAATCAATAAGTTAGAGCGCGTCGCGTGAATGCGAATGAACGCGACACGCTCTAAGCGCGCGGCAATCCCATATCGGGGCTTGCGCCCGCGCCCGCGCTGCGCTTCCTTGGTGGCGCTCCAACCCATGAGGCCCGCGCGCATGTCTCCTTCCCGCACCGTCATCGTCATCGGGGCCGGTATCTGCGGCCTCTCGGCTGCGATCTGGCTCACCCGCGCAGGCCATCGCGTGACGCTTCTCGACCGGGAACACCCCGGCGCGGGCGCGTCCTTCGGCAATGCTGGGCTCCTGGCGCAATGGGCCATCGTGCCGGTCAACACGCCGGGCCTGCTGAAAACCGCGCTCAAATACCTGAGCGATCCCGACGCGCCGCTCTGGCTGCGCTGGCGCGACCTGCCGCGCCTTGCGCCCTGGCTCTGGCAGTTCGCACGCAACGCCAACCCGCGCGATACGGCGCGCATGATCGAGGGGCTTGTCCCCATCCTCACCGACAGCGTCGATCAGCACCGCGCGCTGACGCGCGGCACCCAGGCCGAAAAATGGCTCGCCACCAGCGATCTGGCCTACGCCTATGACAACCGCGCCGCGTTCGAGGCCGACGCCTATGGCTGGCGGTTCAAGCGCGAGGCCGGGTTCACCCCCGAGGTGATCGAAGGCGATGCCGTGCAGGAGGCCGAACCGATGCTTGGCCCTGCGATCCGCTGCCTCGCGATCCTGCGCGCACAGGGGCATGTGCTCAACCCCGGGGCCTATATGGCCGATCTCGCAGCGGTATTGCAGGCCGAGGGCGGCGCGTATCGCCGCGCCGAGGTGCGCGACATCACGCTCACCGATGGCCGCGTCACCGGGGTCGAGACGGATCAGGGGCCGATGCGCTGCGATGCGGCGGTGCTGACGGCGGGGATCTGGTCGAAACCGCTGATGCGCAAGCTGGGCCTCAAGGTCCCGCTCGAGGCCGAGCGGGGCTATCATCTTCACCTCGCGGAACCGTCACAGATGCCGCGCCAGCCGTTGATGATGGCCCGCGGCAAATTCGGCGTGACGCCCATGGCCCACGGGCTGCGCTGCGCCGGAACGGTCGAGCTTGGCGGGATAACGGCCCCCCCCTCGCGCGCCCCCTTCGCCATGATCCGGCGCGAGATCGGCCGCGTCTTTCCCGATCTGCGCTTTGAGGGGGCCGAGGAATGGATGGGCTTTCGCCCCTCCACCCCCGACAGCCTTCCGCTGATCGGCGAGATCGGCGCAACCGGCGTCTATGCAGGCTTCGGTCATCAGCATATCGGGCTGACCGCCGGACCCAGGACCGGCCGCCTCATCGCCGACCTGCTCAGCGACCGCCGCCCCAATCTCGACCTCGCGCCCTATGACGCCAACCGGTTCTAAGCGCCCTCAGGCGGCGCGCAACCCGGTCTCGACCAGCAGCCCCTTGCGCTTGGCCTCGTAATAATAGCCGCGCGCATACCACATGATCGCCGCATCCGGATCGCCCCCGGCCACCAGCCACGCGCCGCGCAGGTATTTCACGCCGTATTTCAGGTTCGTTTCGGCATCGAGCAGTTCCGAGGGCGGGCCGCTATGGCCCATGGTGCGCGCGGTCTGCGGCAGGATCTGCAACAGGCCATAATAGGGCCCGTTGCGCGCCTCGGGCCTATGCGTGCTCTCACGGATCGCCAGCCGATGCACAAGAGCGCGCGGCACCTCGTAGTGATCGGCATAGTGGTTGATGAGGCGCCGCAATTCCGGCGTCTCGTTGGGATGGAGCGGCGGGTCGAACAGATCGGGCGGCGCGGCGCGGCTCACCTCGGGCGCTTGCGCACAGGCGGCAGCGGCAAGACAGAGGGCAAGGGCGGCGCGGCGACTGAGACGGGACATGACACCTCGCATGTGAACGGGTCGCGCAAACCATGCCCGTCCGCGCGCGCGTCGTCCACCTCGCCTTTCATGCACAGGCGGAAGCTTGCCAAACCCCGTCTGCCCGGCCACAAAGAACGCATGACCAAAGTGCTTCTCTCCTTCGGGCACGGCTATTCGGCGCAGGCGCTGGCGCGGCTGCTCTTGCCTCAAGGCTGGCGCATCATCGGCACCACGCGCGACCCTGCAAAGGTCGCGCAGCTTGCCGGAACCGGCATCGAGCCGGTCCTCTGGGGCGACGACCTCTCCGCCGCCTTTGCCGCCGCCACCCATCTGCTTGGCTCGGCTGGCCCCTCGGAGGCGGGCGACCCGGTGCTGGGGCGCTACCGCGCCGAAATCGCGGCGCTCGCCCCCGGCCTCGACTGGGCGGGCTATCTCTCGACCACCGGCGTCTATGGCGATCATCAGGGCGGATGGGTGGATGAGGAAACGCCCCTCACCCCCGCCACCAAACGCGGCCGGTTGCGCGTTGCGGCGGAAACCGACTGGCGATCCATCCCTGGCCTGCCGCTCCATATCTTCCGGCTCGCGGGCATCTACGGCCCCGGTCGCGGCCCGTTCGAGAAGGTGCGGCAGGGAACCGCGCGCCGCATCGTCAAGCCGGGGCAGGTGTTCAGCCGCATCCATGTGGAGGACATCGCGCAGGCGCTCGCCGCCTCCATCGCGCAGCCCCGGCCCGGTGCGGTCTACAATCTCTGCGATGACGACCCGGCTCCGCCCGAAGACGTGATCGCCCATGCCGCGCATCTCCTTGCCCTGCCCGTGCCCGAGGCGGTGCCCTATGACAAGGCCGACCTCTCGCCCATGGCCCGCAGCTTCTACGCCGAATCGAAACGCGTCTCGAACCGCCTCCTGAAGGAAGAACTGGGCGTCACCCTGCGCCATCCCGACTACCGCAGCGGTCTCGCCGCGCTTCTGGCCGAAGGCGATTGACCGCGCGTTTCATCGTTCCAAAAATACTCACGATCCCCCTCACAGGGGCGCGCGCCAATGAAAAAGGGCCGCGACGCGCGCGACCCTTTCCCGTTTGCCTGCAAGGGCTGGCTTACATCATGCCGCCCATGCCGCCCATGTCGGGCATCCCGCCGCCGCCGGCGTTCTCTTTCTGCGGCTTGTCGGCGATCATCGCCTCGGTGGTGATGAGCAGACCGGCAATCGAGGACGCATCCTCAAGCGCGGTGCGCACAACCTTCGCCGGGTCGATCACGCCGAACTTGAACATGTCGCCATATTCTTCGGTCTGGGCGTTGTAGCCGAACTTCGGATCGGTGCTCTCGCGCACCTTGCCCGCGACAACCGAGCCGTCGACACCGGCATTCTCGGCGATCTGGCGCAAGGGTGCCTCGAGCGCGAGGCGCACGATCTCGATTCCGCGGTTCTGGTCCGGGTTGGCCCCGGTCAGACCGGCCAGTGCCTTGGCACCCTGCACAAGGGCCACACCACCGCCGACAACGACACCTTCCTGCACGGCCGCGCGGGTCGCGTTGAGCGCGTCATCGACGCGGTCCTTGCGCTCCTTCACTTCGGTTTCGGTCATGCCGCCGACGCGGATCACCGCAACACCACCGGCAAGCTTGGCCACGCGCTCCTGAAGCTTCTCGCGGTCATAATCCGAGGTGGTGTCCTCGATCTGCTGACGGATCTGCGCCACGCGGGCCTCGATCTCTGCCTTGTCGCCCGACCCATCGACGATGGTGGTCTCGTCCTTGGTGATCGAAACCTTCTTGGCGCGGCCGAGCATGTCGATGGTGACATTCTCAAGCTTCATGCCAAGATCCTCGGAAATCACCTGCCCACCGGTCAGGATGGCGAGATCCTGAAGCATGGCCTTGCGGCGATCACCAAAGCCCGGTGCCTTCACGGCCGCGATCTTCAGACCGCCGCGCAGCTTGTTGACAACGAGTGTGGCAAGCGCCTCGCCTTCCACGTCCTCGGCGATGATCAGAAGCGGCTTTTGCGACTGGATCACCGACTCAAGAAGCGGGACCATCGGCTGAAGGCTCGACAGTTTCTTCTCGTGCAGCAGGATCAGCACGTCATCGAGATCGGCCACCATCTTGTCGGCATTGGTGACGAAATAGGGGCTGAGGTAGCCGCGGTCGAACTGCATCCCCTCGACGACCTCAACTTCGGTCGCCAGACCCTTGTTCTCTTCGACGGTGATCACACCCTCGTTGCCGACCCGCTGCATCGCATCGGCGATGAAACGGCCGATCTCTGCCTCGCCATTGGCGGAAATGGTGCCGACCTGCGCCACTTCGTCGGAGTTCTCGACCTTGCGGGCCGCGGCCTTGATGTGCTCGACGACCTTGGTGGTGGCCAGATCGATCCCGCGCTTGAGGTCCATCGGGTTCATGCCGGCGGTGACGGCCTTGAGGCCCTCTTTCACGATGGCCTGCGCCAGAACGGTCGCGGTGGTGGTGCCGTCGCCGGCCTCGTCATTGGTGCGCGAGGCGACTTCTTTCACCATCTGCGCGCCCATGTTCTCGAACTTGTCTTCCAGTTCGATTTCCTTGGCGACGCTCACACCGTCCTTGGTGATGCGCGGCGAGCCGAAGCTCTTTTCCAGCACCACGTTGCGGCCCTTGGGGCCGAGCGTCACCTTGACGGCATCGGCCAGAATGTTGACACCGCGCAGCATGCGCGAGCGGGCGTCGTTGTTGAAACGGACGTCTTTAGCAGCCATGTTCAGACTCTCCTGATAACTTGTCTCGACTTGCGAATGGGAAACGGCTGGACGGCTCAGGCCGCCTTGGCAGCCGCATCGTCCCCGATGATCCCGAGGATGTCGCTTTCCTTCATGATCAGCAGCTCTTCACCATCGACCGTCACCTCGGTGCCGGACCATTTGCCGAAGAGGATGGTGTCACCGGCCGCTACGGCCATGGGGATCAACTCGCCATTGTCCTTGCGTGCGCCTTCGCCCACGGCAACGACCAGACCCTGGCTGGGCTTTTCCTTGGCGGTGTCGGGGATGATCAGACCGCCCTTGGTCTTTTCTTCGCTCTCAACGCGACGGACGAGGACGCGATCATGCAGCGGTTTGAATGCCATCTTCGAGGCTCCTTGGCTCAAAGTTTCTATTTTCATGGCCCCTCAGGGCCATTAGCACTCTCTCTTGCTGAGTGCTAACGAGGGACAGGTAAGGAGTGGCTCGTTCCCTGTCAACACCCCATTTCGGTAAAAATTGACCGCGCCCTGGCCGCAGCGCGGTTGTCACATCGTTGGTCGAACCGGGCATGACCTGATCAAAGCCAAAATGGCGCCATGGTGCCACACAAGATAAGGCCAACAGGCGGACAACGTCCCTGCGCCGGAACCGCACGCGACAAGAAAAAAGCGCGCCGCAAGGACTGCGACGCGCTTTTCCTCATGCTGAGAAAAGGCGGCTCAGTCTGCCGCTTCTTCCGCCTTGACCTCTTCGCCGGTCGCCTGATCGACGACCTTCATCGACAGGCGGACCTTGCCACGATCGTCAAAGCCCAGAAGCTTGACCCAGACTTCCTGACCTTCCTTGAGCACATCCGAGGGATGGTTCAGGCGGCGGTTCTCGATCTGGCTGACATGCACCAGCCCGTCGCGCTTGCCGAAGAAGTTCACGAAGGCACCGAAATCGACGATCTTGACGACCGTGCCCTTGTAGACGCCACCCTCTTCGGGCTCCGCCACGATGGACCAGATCATGTCATAGGCTTTCTTGATCGACTCGCCATTGGGCGAGGCGATCTTGATGATGCCCTCGTCGTTGATGTCGACCTTGGCACCCGAGAGCTCGACGATCTCGCGGATCACCTTGCCGCCCGAGCCGATCACTTCGCGGATCTTGTCGGTGGGGATCTGCATGGTCTCGATCCGCGGCGCGTGGACCGAGAAATCATTGGCCCCCGTCAACGCCTTGCTCATCTCGCCCAGGATATGCATCCGGCCCTCGCGCGCCTGCGCCAGGGCCTGCTTCATGATCTCGGGCGTGATGCCCGCAACCTTGATATCCATTTGCAAGGACGTGATGCCCTCCGCCGTGCCCGCCACCTTGAAATCCATGTCGCCGAGGTGATCCTCGTCGCCAAGAATATCCGACAGGATCGCGAACGATCCGTCGTCTTCGAGCACGAGGCCCATGGCCACACCCGCGACCGAGGTCTTGAGCGGCACGCCCGCATCCATCATCGCAAGCGACCCGCCGCAAACAGAGGCCATCGACGAAGAGCCGTTCGATTCCGTGATCTCGGACACCAGACGGATGGTATACGGGAAATCGGTCGCGGGCGGCAGCACCGCCTGAAGCGCGCGCCAGGCAAGCTTGCCATGGCCGATCTCGCGGCGACCCGGAGGGCCGACGCGCCCCGCTTCGCCCACCGAATAGGGGGGGAAGTTGTAATGCAGCAGGAAGTTCGACTTGAAATTCCCGTGCAGCGCATCGACGAACTGCTCGTCATCGCCTGTGCCGAGCGTAGTGACGACCAGCGCCTGCGTCTCGCCACGGGTGAACAGAGCCGAACCATGGGTGCGCGGCAGAAGGCCGGTTTCGCACACGATGTCACGGATCTCATCCAGACGGCGGCCGTCGATGCGGTTGCCGTTCTTGACGACATCGCCGCGCAGCACGGTCGATTCGAGCTTTTTCAGCGCGGCCCCAAGGTTGGCATCCTCAAGCTGTTCCTCGCTCAGTTGCGCCTTGATCGCTTCCTTGGCTGCGGAAATCGCATGGGTGCGCTCCTGCTTGTCGCGGATGGCGAAAGCGGCGCGCATCTGCTCTTCCCCGGCGGCCTTCACGGCAGCGTAAAGCGCGGAATAATCCGGCGGGGTAAAGTCGAACGGCTCTTTCGCGCATTCCTCGGCAAATTCGATGATCAGGTCGCAGACCGGCTTGATCTGCTCATGCGCAAAGGTCACGGCACCCAGCATTTCGTCTTCCGTAAGCTCATAGGCCTCGGATTCGACCATCATCACCGCGTCGCGCGTCGCCGCAACCACCAGATCGAGCCGCTGCTCGGGGTTGTTGCGCAGATCGTGCATGTCGTCGATCTCGGGGTTGAGGATATATTCCCCATCCACAAAGCCCACGCGGCAGGCACCAATCGGCCCCCGGAACGGCGCGCCCGAAATGGTCAGCGCGGCGGAAGTCGCGATCATCGCCACCATATCCGGGTCATTGACCAGATCGTGGCTCAGCACGGTGCACATCACCAGCGTTTCATGCTTGAAGCCGGGCACGAAAAGCGGGCGAATCGGTCGGTCAATCAGCCGCGCGGTCAGCGTTTCCTTTTCGGAAGGACGCGCCTCGCGCTTGAAAAAGCCGCCGGGCACCTTGCCCGCCGCATAGTATTTCTCTTGGTAATGGACCGTCAGCGGAAAGAAATCCAATCCCGGCTTCGGTTCCTTGGCAAAGGTCACGTTGGCCATGACCGAGGTCTCGCCAAGCGTGGCGATCACGGAGCCGTCGGCCTGACGGGCGATCTTGCCGGTTTCCAGCGTGAGCGTCTCTTCGCCCCACTGCATCGTCTTCTTCGTTTCGTTGAACATCATGTATCCTCTTGGAGGCTCTCCCGGGCGTATCCCGGGTCCTCCGTTTCCATGGCGGCCCCATTGCCGCCGACCCCTTTCAACCATACCATGCGCCGGGGCCAGGGCGTCACGTCTCAGATGTGGGGGCCGCATACATGTTTTTTGGCGTTTTGGAAAGAGCGGACAATGCGGGACCGACGGCCGCCGCAAGCAGCGGCGCAAGCGCCGGACGGGCGAAAATTCAGCCGGTCATGCGCCGATGCGATCCGATGAAATTGCGGATGGCTTGTGATGTCCGCGGCGGTTCGTCCAAAGACAAAAGGGGCCGCAAAGGCCCCTTTCCGTCGCGGTGACGGGCTCTGCGCTCAGCGGCGGATGCCGAGACGCTTGATAAGGTCGGTATAGCGTGCCTCTTCCTTGCGCTTCAGGTAATCAAGCAGCTTGCGGCGCTGCGCAACCATCATCAGAAGGCCACGGCGGCCGTGGTTGTCCTTCTTGTGGGTCTTGAAATGCTCGGTGAGCGTGGTGATCCGCGAGGTGAGAATCGCAACCTGAACCTCGGGAGAGCCGGTGTCGCCCTCCTTGGTCGCGAATTCCTTGATGACGCGGGCCTTTTCTTCGACAGTGATCGACATCGGGATCTCCTTTTATCAAAAATGTGGCGGGCACAAGCCGGGATGTCGTCCAGCAAGGTCCGGGTCGCGACGGGTCAAAACCCGAAGGATAGACGCATATAGGAGAGTTGCGCCGGAATGAAAAGCGGGAATCGGCTCTCACAGCCGCGCGATTGTCATCAACTCCGCTTGCGGCACCAACGCGACATGCGCGAGCGTCACGCCGGCCGCATCGGCGATGCGCGCGATCTCCACCCCGTCGAGCAGGAGGCGTTGATCGGCGGGATTGTCCGCATCGGGTTCAAGAGAGATATCCGGCTCGGGCCCGGTTTCGTCATAGAACACCATCAGCATGTCATCGGAGGCGGAGAAATCGAGGATCTCCGCCTGATGGTCCGCCGTCAGCCAATCGCCGAGCAGGACCGTATCCGCGCCGCTGCCGGTTGTGACGATGTCGCCCCGCCCGACAAGGATCACGTCATCGCCGCCGCCGCCATTGAGAAAATCGCGCGCATCGTCGATATCGTCGAACCGCGCGGTCCCGGGATCGTCAACGATGCCGATCACGGTGTCGTTGCCATGCCCGCCAAAGAGCGTGTCCGCCCCCATCCCGCCATGCAGCCAGTCATCGTCAAGCGCGCCATGCAGCGCATCATCCCCGTCGCCACCACGAAGCGTATCATCGCCCGCGCCCCCCACGAGGCTGTCACCGCCTGCGCCGCCCAGGATCACGTCATCGCCGTTATGGCCAAGCAGCCGGTCTTCCCCTGCGTCCCCGTCAAGCCTGTCGCCGCCGTCATCGCCGTGCAGCGTATCCGACCCCTCGCCGCCCCGGATCACGTCATCGCCCGCACCGCCGCGCACCTCATCGGCACCCGCGCCCGCCCCGATCGTGTCATCGCCATCGCGCCCGAAGATCATGTCCGGGGCATCGCTGCCGGTGATTGCGTCGCCCGACGCACCGCCTTCGACAATGACGGAACCTAGTCCGGGCAAGGGCCCATCGTCATTCCCGTCCTCGCCGGCCGTGTCGCCAATGCCCGCAATCACGTCGAGAAGATCAGGCCCGGCGACATCGTCCGCGACACTGTCCCGAGGCTGCGGGTCGCCCGGTTCCTCCTCGCCGATCTCATCGCCGAAACCGACAAAGGCCGTGGCCGAAACGGCCACCAGACCCAGAAGACTGGCGAACAGCAACATGGCATCACCTTGCAAACGACCAAGCCACAGTGCCACGAGTATTCGCACATCGGCAACGACAACCGGAATTTTCAGTTAACGCGTCGGTGCGTCGCGCAGGGCAGGGCGCAAACCACCGATGCCTGTCAGCGCGCCCATTGCCCTCAGCGGTTGAGATGATCGAGCCGCGCGCGCACCGAAAGGCCATGCGCCTCGAGGCTCTCGGCGCGGGCCAATGTCTCGGCGGCGGGGCCGATGGCGGCAAGCGCCTCGGGGGTCATTTTCGCCAGCGTGGTGCGCTTGAGGAAATCGAGCACCGACAGGCCCGAGGAGAACCGCGCCGAGCGTGCCGTGGGCAGCACGTGATTCGGCCCGCCCACGTAATCGCCGATCGCCTCGGGCGTCCATGCGCCCAGAAAGATCGCGCCCGCATGGGTGATCCGCGCCGACAGCGCGTCCGGGTCGGTCACGCAAAGCTCAAGATGTTCGGGGGCGATGCGGTTCGACAGGGTGGCGGCGGTGGCAAGGTCCGGCACGGTGATGATCGCGCCATAATCGCGCCAGCTTGCGCCGGCGATGGCGCGCCGCTCCAGCGTCTCGAGCCGCGCCTCGATGGCGGTGGCCACGTCGCGCGCGAGCGCCGCATCGTCGGTGATGAGAAGAGCCTGCGCGCTTGCGTCATGCTCGGCCTGGCTCAGCATGTCGAGGGCGATCCAGTCGGGATTCTGGCCCTTGTCGGCGATGACTAGTATCTCGGACGGCCCTGCGATCATGTCGATGCCGACGCGGCCGAACACCCGCCGTTTGGCGGCGGCGACATAGGCATTGCCCGGCCCGGTGATCTTGTCCACCGGTGCGATGGTTTCGGTGCCATAGGCCAGCGCCGCGATGGCCTGCGCCCCGCCGATGCGGTAAACCTCGTCCACCCCGGCCAGCCGCGCCGCGAGCAGCACCAGCGGATTGGCCTGACCGTCCGGCGTGGGCACGGTGATGGCCAGGCGTTCGACACCCGCGACCTTGGCCGGGATCGCGTTCATCAGAACCGAAGAGGGGTAAGAGGCCAGCCCACCCGGCACGTATAGCCCCGCCGCCGTGACGGGCGACCAGCGCCAGCCGAGCGTGGCGCCGTTCTCCTCGGTCCAGCTTGCGTCCTGCGGCATCTGGCGCGCGTGATAGGCACGGATGCGGGCCGCGGCCAGATCAAGCGCGTCGCGCTCTGCCTGCGGCACCTGCGCGATGAGCGCGTCAATCTCGGCCTCGGAAAACCGCAGGGTCCCGGGCGTGAGGGTCAACCGGTCGAACGTTTCGGTCAGTTCGATCACCGCCGCATCGCCGCGCGCGCGCACATCGGCGATGATCGCGGCCACGGTCGCGTCCACATCGGGGCTGTCCTCGCGCTTGGCCGAGAGCAGCGCGATGAAACGAGCCTCGAAATCAGGCTGGGACGCGTCAAGGGTAACGGGCATGGACGGCTCCTTTGGACAGGCGGGATAGCCGGGGCGCGGATCAGGCTCAAGCCCTGTCGGTGTTCAGATATCGTGCTGCGGCACCTTGCCCGAGGGCGCGCGGTAAGGGCGGGTCACGTCCTTGAGCGACACCTCGAGCGCCTCGACCGAAAGCCGGATCGCACCATCGCCCGCCAGCGTCAGGATCACGTGGCCCGCACCGTCCCCTGACGGCTCGAAGGCGAGCGACAGCAGCGACAGCACGGTGTCGCTGTCCGAGCGGTCGATCCCCTGGCTGGCCACGCTCAGCACGTTGTCGATCACAAGCAGTGATTGCACACGCTCCGGCCCGTGGCGTTCGCGCGCGGCATCCTCCCAGCGGAACCGATTGATGAGCAGCGCAAAGCGGCGGTCGCGCGCCACCCAGGTCATTTCGGTGATCGGAAAGACCGCGTCCTGTGCAAGGCCCGAGATCACCTGCAAATCGTCGGGGGCGAGCGCGCCCAGATTGAGCGGGGTTTCGCGCCCGTCCTCGAAGGTGGCATCGCGTGTCATTGGCCGCTGATCCTCTCGATTTTCGCGCCGACGGCGCTCAGCTTTTCCTCGACCCGCTCGTAGCCGCGATCAAGGTGGTAGACTCGGTTTACGATGGTCTCGCCCTCCGCCGCCAGCCCCGCAAGGATGAGCGAGACCGAGGCGCGCAGATCGGTGGCCATCACCGGCGCACCCTTGAGATGCGCGACGCCGGTGACGGTGGCGGATCCGCCATGCACCTCGATCCGCGCCCCCATGCGCATGAGTTCGGGGGCGTGCATGAAGCGGTTCTCGAAAATACGCTCCTCAAGCACCGAAACGCCGTCCGCCGTGCTCAGCAACGCCATCATCTGCGCCTGAAGATCGGTGGGAAATCCGGGAAACGGTTCGGTGACCACGTCGACCGCGCGCACCCGGCCATTCCTGCGCGCGACCTTGAGGCCCGTGGCGGTCTCTTCCACCGAGATGCCCGCCGCGTCGAGCCGCTCGCAGAAGGCGGCGACAAGCTCGATCCGCCCGCCGAGGCATTCCACCTCGCCACCGCAGATCGCGGGCGCCAGCATATAGGTGCCAAGCTCGATCCGGTCCGGGACAACCGCATGGGTCGCGCCGCCAAGCCGGTCCACGCCCTGAATGGTGATGGTGGACGTGCCCTCGCCCTCGATCTGCGCGCCCATCTTGCGCAGGCATTGCGCAAGATCGACGATTTCCGGTTCGCGCGCGGCGTTTTTCAGCACGGTCGTGCCCTTGGCCAGGGTGGCCGCCATGAGCGCGTTTTCCGTGGCCCCGACCGAAACGAAGGGGAACTCGACCGTGCCGCCCCTGAGGCCGCCGGGGGCCTTGGCATGAACATAGCCGTCGCGCAGTTCCAGCTCCGCCCCCATCGCCTCGAGCGCCTTGAGATGCAGATCGACCGGGCGCGCGCCGATGGCACAGCCACCGGGCAGCGAGACCACCGCGTGCCCGTCCCGCGCCAGCATCGGCCCCAGCACGAGGATCGAGGCGCGCATCTTGCGGACGATGTCGTAATCGGCGACATGATTGTTCAGATCGTGCGAGGACAGCGCCAGAACCTGCCCGCCCTGCATCTGTGCCACCTCCGCCCCCAGCGACTGCAAAAGCGTGGTCATCGTCTTGATATCCGACAGGCGCGGCGCGTTTGTCAGCGTCAGCGGTTCTTCGCTCAGAAGAGTCGCGGGCATGAGCGTGAGACAGGCATTCTTGGCCCCGGCAATCGGGATCTGCCCGCTGAGCGGGCCATTGCCCGTGACGATGATGGAATCCATGCTGCTCTAGTCCTCGTTCTTGTTCTTTGTAACGGCCCCGTCCTGAGCCGTGCCCCGCGCATGGGCTTGCGCCTTTCGCCGCGCCAGATTGGCCTTTAGCGCGGATTTGAGCCTCTCCTCCCGGAGAGCGGCACTGGCGGCGGGGCGTTTTTCGGGACGTTTTTCGGTCATGAAGCCTCTCTTATAGCAGGGGCGAAATTGCGTCCAGTTACCCCTTGCACGAGGGACGAGAAGCGTCTAATCAGCCCGCCACATACTGTTGCTGTTGCGCAGAGGTGGCGTTTTTCCGAACAAGGACGCATTCCTGATGGCAAGACGGCAACACCTGAAGAGCTTTCCAGAGCACGGTTGGCCCGGGGCATCGCCCCGAGTGGAGTTCTGGAATGGGTTAGGCTGTGGTAGCTCAGTGGTAGAGCACTCCCTTGGTAAGGGAGAGGTCGAGAGTTCAATCCTCTCTCACAGCACCATTCTCCCGAAGTAAGTCAAGCGGTTGGGCAAAACGTCCGAAATCTCCGGCCTGTTACCCCGCACCACCCCAACACGCCCGGCCAGATGCAGAACCGCCCCCCGGAATCGTGGGGTAGCAAGCAATCGGCCAAATTTGCGACCTCTACGACCCAACCGAGTGCCCGAACCATTTCAGGGCTGCCGGATCTGTCTCAAGCGAGCTGAAAAGGTCAGGTGCCTTCAAGCAGGGGACTTTCGTCGGGTATACGCGCGCTGCACTGCTTGATGACCGCAGGCGCATAGGCCCCGCGCTTTGACGTGGCCAGTCCAGCCGAAACAAGCGCCTCGGCCATGCCGACGGCGCAGGCGATCCCGTCGATCACCGGAATGGTGAACTCGGCGGACAGATCCTGCATGAGGTCCGCCATGCCGGCACAGCCAAGCACGATTGCCTCGGCCTTGTCCTGCGCAATGGCCGCCGCGATCTCGGATCGAATCTGATCAAGGCTGGCCGGGTCGCCCTCCTCGAGCTTCAGGACGGGAATATCGGTTGCTCGGACACTGGCGCACTTCGCATCCAGCCCGTAGCGCCGCAGATTGTCCGAAATGCCCGCCACCGACCGGCTGAGCGTCGTGACCACCGAAAAGCGATGCGCGAGCATGGCCGCCGCGTGATAGCCCGCCTCACCGATCCCGATCACCGGCACATCGAAGAGGCAACGCAGCGCGTCCAGCCCGGTATCGTCGAAACAGGCGATGACGACCGCATCGACATCCGGGTGTCGCCGCGCCTCCTCGATCAGGCCGGGCAGGCAGGCCGCGACATCGTAGAAGCCCTCGATGCTCGGCGGGCCGGAGCGCGAGTTGGTGGCGATCACCTGCGTGTCGGGACGCGCCACCCGGCGCGCGGCAAGCTCGGCCTTGCGGGTCATCGAGACGGTCGTGTTCGGGTTGATCAGTAACAGTTTCATGCCGCCCCCTAGACGTCGCCGCCAAGATAGGCGGCCTTGATCCGGTCATCGTGCAGCAACTCGCGCGAGTTGCCTTCGATCACCACCTTGCCGGTGCTGAGCGCATAGGCCCGGGTCGAGATCGACAGCGCCATGCGCGAGTTCTGTTCGACCAGCAGCACCGATACCCCCTCGTCGCGGTTGATCGCCACGATCGAGCGGGCGATATCCTGCACCAGCTTTGGCGCGATCCCGAGCGACGGCTCGTCAAGCAGCAGGAGGCGCGGCCGCGCCATCAGGGCGCGCCCGATCACCATCATCTGCTGCTCACCGCCCGACAGCGTGCCGGCCGATTGCTTGTAGCGTTCCCTGAGCCGCGGAAAGCGAGCAAGAACGCTGTCGAGCGTGTCCTGAATGTCCGCATCCCTGCCCCGCGTGAACGCCCCCATCATGAGATTGTCGCGCACGCTCATATAAGGAAAGACACGGCGCCCCTCGGGGACCATGGCGATGCCACGCGCGACGATATCGGCAGGGTTGGTGCCATCAATGCGCTCACCCTCGAAATGGACGCTGCCCGAGCGGGGCCGCGCCAGCCCGGTGATCGCGCGCAGAATCGACGATTTTCCTGCCCCGTTTGCCCCGATCAGCGCGACCGTCTCACCCTTTTCAAGGTCGATGGAGACACCCTTGAGCGCATAGACATGATCGTAATAAAGCTCGACATCGCGGAATTCCAGCATCTTGCCCATGGCTCAGATCCCTATCTCGTCATCGGCACTGCCCAGATAGGCCTCGATCACGCGCTCGTTGTTGCGGATCTCCTCGGGCGTGCCCTCGGCGATCTTTTCGCCGAAATTGAGCACGACGATCCGGTCGGAGATCTTCATCACGGCGGGCATGTCATGCTCGACCAGAAGCACGGTCACGCCGCGTTCGTCGCGCACCTTGCGCACCAGATCGACCATTTTCATGGTCTCGTCGTGGTTCATTCCGGCAAAAGGCTCGTCCAGAAGCAGAACCCTCGGATCGGTCGCAAGACCGATGGCGATGCCGAGCGCGCGCAGGTTGCCCTGCGGCAGGTTCGACGCCTGCTCATCGGCAATCGCGCGCATCCCGAGAAAGTCGATCAAGTCATCGGCATAGTTGCCAAAGCTCTCGACATCCTCGCGCGCGCGGCGCGTGCCCCAGAAATACCCGGCCAGAGACGCCCGCGCGCGCAGGTGCTGCGCCACGATGACGCTTTCGCGCACCGTCATCGACTTGAAGATCGTTGTCTCCTGAAAGGTGCGCACAATGCCCATGCGCGCCACGATATGCGGGCTGAGGTTCGAGATCCGCTCGCCGTTGTAAAGCACCTCGCCGCTCGTGGTGGGCAGAAAGGACGAGATCATCTTGAACAGGGTCGACTTGCCCGCGCCATTGGGGCCGATCACCGACAGGATTTCGTTCTCGTGCACGTCGAAGGAGATGTCGTTATTGGCCGTCAGCCCGCCGAATTTCTTGGTGACGTGTCGCAGTTCGAGAAGCGCGCTCATTTGCCCGACCCTCCCCGTTTCGGCAGACGCAGGCTCAAAAGCCCGTTGGGCAGAACGAGGATCAGCACGATCAGCAGACTGGAATAGATCAGCATCTGGTATTTGCCGAACTCGAACAGCAGATCCCACCCGAAATAGAGCACCAATGTCCCCAGCATCGGCCCGAACACATAGCCCAGACCGCCGAGAAAGCAGTTGAGCATGAAGTTGACGCTATCGGCGACCTGAAAGCTGGACGGGTAGACCGATTGCGCGATGGAGCCGAACATCGCCCCGCCGATGCCGCCGAAAAAGGACGAAATGGCAAAAATCACGATCCGGATATAGGCGATGTTGACGCCGATGGAGCTGGCCAGTTCCTCGTTTTGCTGCATCGACCGGCACAGATGGCCCAGCCGCGAATTGACCAGCCGATACATCGCCGCGAAAGTCAGCACCATCAGCACGGCGGTGGTGTAGTAGAACGCCTGCCGCGGACTCTCGAGGTCCGCGAAATCGGGGATGAGCGTGATCCCCAGAACCGACAACTCCCCCGGCAGCGGGATCGAGGTGATGCCCTTGGCCCCGTTGGTGATTGGCAGCGCCAGAGCGGTCAGCGTGACGACCTGCGTCAGAACAAGGGTGATCATGGCAAAGTAAACCCCCCGAAGCCGCAGGATCGGCAGACCGATCAACACCGCGCAAAAGGCGGCGAAAAGCCCCGCAATCGGCAGTGACAGCCAAAAGGACATCCCCGCCTTGGTCACCAGGATAGCCGAGACATAGGCCCCGATCAGCGCAAAGGCACCCTGTCCGATATTGATCCGACCGATATAGAAGGTCAGCCACACCCCCGCGCTTGCGATGGCCAACAGGCCGACCGAGGTCAACGTGAAGAACAGGTCGTTGCGCCCCATGGCGGCGATGGTCATGGGCACGGCGACGAACACCAGGGCCAGAAACACCGACAGACCGACCCATTCGGTTTTCGACAGGTTCAGCATCCCCTCACCCCCACGGCTTGCCCATCAGCCCTTGCGGGCGGAAGGCCAGGAAGATCATCAGCGACACGAAGATCATCAGATAGGTAATGTCGCCATATTGCGAGAGCACGGCCAGGCCGATCGCCTCGAGAAAGCCGAGGATGATGCCGCCCGCGATAGCGCCCGAAATGACGCCCGCGCCGCCGATCATCACCATCATGAAGGCCTTTATCGAGGTTGGCCCCCCCATCCCGAGATTGACCCCGGTGATGGTGACCAGAAGCCCGCCGACCAGCCCCGCGAGCATCGCGCCCAGGGCAAAGCCGATCATCGAATACCGCTCGACATTGACACCCATCAACTGCGCCGCCGTGCGGTCCTGAGCCAGCGCGCGCAGGGCGCGCCCGGTTCTGGAATGCTGCATGAAAAGGATGAATCCGACAATCGACAGGATCGCCAGACCGCAGATCAGGATGCGGTCATAGGGCATGATCAGGCGGAAATCCCAGTTGAACACGCCATCAACGATCTTGGGCACGCCGCGCTGTTTTTCGCCGAAAACAAGCAGGATCACCGCATCGAACAGGAACGCGAGCCCTGCGGCCAGAAGCATCGTGCTTTCTTCGCGCGAGGATCGTCG
This sequence comes from Roseovarius sp. MBR-79, assembly GCF_053628555.1. Classification (NCBI taxonomy): domain Bacteria; kingdom Pseudomonadati; phylum Pseudomonadota; class Alphaproteobacteria; order Rhodobacterales; family Roseobacteraceae; genus Roseovarius; species Roseovarius sp. MBR-79. The sequence goes on from NZ_JBRJGP010000008.1 coordinate 130,630, forward strand.
GATCACCGGCCCGAAGAGGAATTTCTCGATCAACGCGCCCAGAACGAACAGCGTGACGCAAGACATCAGCAGCCCCACGACAAACGGAAAGCCAAGCTGCCCGTAGAACGTGTAAGTGACAAAACCGCCGAGAACATACATTTGCCCATGGGCAAAATTGAGGACGTTCATCAGCGCGAAGATAAGCGTAAGCCCGAGGGCGATCATCGCGTATTGCGCGCCCAGATAGACCCCGTTCGCAAGAATTTGTTCCATGCCGTCCCCGCCGGTTTGTCAGTGTCCGCTCCGGGCCATGGCGCGGCCCGGAGATGAGCATGTCTGCGGCCGGGCATGACACCCGACCGGGAGGGCGCGCGCCGCTCAGTCGACCTCGGCGACGAACAGCGTCTCGAACCCGCCATCGCGGTAGACGTTGACGACCAGCGGCACCGCCACCTGACGCTTTTGCCCGAAGGACGTCATGCCGACGTAACGCAGCTTTGCATCGCCCACCATGTAGGGGTTGGGGGCCTCGAACGTGTCCATTGTCGCCTTGAACGCCTCGACATCACCAATCCCGGCCGGGTTGGCCTTGAGCGTCTCGAGGATGTATTCGAGCGCATAGACCTTGGTGTTGGACTCGTCGTTGTATTCGCCGAACATATCGGTATAGCGCGTCACGAAGTCGCGCATCATGTCCGAGGCAAGTTCGGGCGTGGAGGCTCCGCCGACCGAGATGAAACCGTTGGCCAGCTCGCCCGCACCCTCTTGCAACACCTGCGCATCCTGCGCGGTTTCGGTCGAGATGATCCTCTGGAAGCCCAGTTCGCGCGCTGAGCGGATCAGTTGCGGCGCATTGGCGGGCGATACGCCCGACAGCACCAGCAGATCCGGCCGCGTCCGCATCACCGGCGTCAGCACCGGGGTGAAATCGGTCGTGTCCACCTGATAGGTCACGCTGTCCGAAACCACTTCAAGACCGAGTTCTTTCGCGGCGGCCACACCGCCGTCACGCTGGCTGAGGGGGTCGGATTCGTTGGCCGCGATGAACGCCACCGTTTTCACGCCCTCGTTTTCCATCAGGTATTTGTAGATCGCGGGCCCGGACTGGTAATTGGCCACCATGCCCAGGACGGCGTTCGAGGCGGGGGGCGTGTATAGCTCCTTGGGAAAGGCATAGGGGAAATAGATGATGCCATTGGCCTCGGCCACCGGACGCACGGCGGCGGCACCGTCATCCACGTTCGGCCCGACCACGTAGTGAATGCCCTCCTGCGCCATCTTTTCCATGCCCGCGATCGCGCGCTTGGGGTCTTTCTGATCGTCAAACGACACGATTTCGATGTCATAGGTGGTGTCGCCGATGGTATAGCCGCCGGTCTCGTTGATCCAGGCGGCGCGCGTCTCCATCGAGCGCTGGTTGGAAATGCCCCAGGCCGCCGCCGGGCCGCTCGTGACCCCGACAAAGCCGATCTTGAGCGTCGGATTCTCGGCCAGCGCGCCGGTGCTCGTCAGCGCCGAGAGCGCAACCGCCGCCATGGTGGATTTCAATATCGTTCTGCGTTTCATGACTTTCTCCTCTGTTGAGCGTGACCCGATCGCCTCTGTGCCGGGGTTCACAAACCTATTCTTCGGTGCAGGCTGGTAACAGGGAAGTATTGTTAACAATACATGTCAACAAAAATATCGCGCGGACAACACAATCGAGAGGCTCCGTGTTGACCTCTTGCGCGGTTGGTGTCTTTTTTAGGCACATGCGTAACTCTGCCAGCGGGGGTCCAGAGCTTTGAGCGTGCGGCACATTCGGGATGCGGATTCTTCGCTTGACGACGAACACAGGATCGTTGACCGGATCTACAGCGCGGTGATGCAGCAGGCCCTCGCGCCCAGAACCAAGCTGAGCGAGGCCACCATCTGCGAGAGTTTCGGTGTCGGGCGGATGCGCGCCCGCCGAGCGCTTTTGCTGCTGGCGAGCCAGGGCATTGTCGAATTGCGCTCGAACCGCGGGGCCTTTGTGGCGAGCCCGGACCAAAGGGATGCCGACGAGATTTTCGAGGCCCGCATCCATATCGAGCCAAGCCTGACAGCCCAGGTGGCACAGCGCTACGACGCGGCGGGCCTGAGGACATTGCGCGATCATGTCGCCAAGGAAAAAAGCGCGCGAGCCTCCGAGAACAGGCAGGAAATCATCCGTCTGTCGGGAGAGTTTCATGTTCTCATCGCAACCGTGTCCGGCAATGGCTTTCTCACCCGCACCCTGCGCGAACTGGTGACGCGGACATCGCTTATCGTGGCGATGTTCGGATCGGGGCCGGCATCATGCTGCCGCGAGGACGAGCATGAAACGATCCTCGACGCCATCGAGGCGCGCGATGCCTCTCGCGCGTCAGACCTCGCAAGGGCGCATCTCGAGACGATCCGACGCAATCTGGACTTCACCAAGACCCCTGACTCCGGCTCCGATCTGGTCAGCGTTCTGCGGTCACCATCCTTCTCCGGTTCGGTCACAAGCCAGACGGCCGCGCCGAAGGAATTGAAGAATTTCGCCAACGGGTCGTGATCGAAATCGCGCTGGCGGGCACACGTGCCAATGCGCGCAAGCGTGAGACCGAACGTTGTTTGCGGCCTGTGTCGGTCTCTCAATATGGCCGAAAGGAGCTTCTGGCGATGACGGATGGCTTTTGCGAAAGCAAGCAAGGCTGGCGCGCGCTGCTGCTCGATCTCTAGCGCCTCAAGTTGATTTACTGATTTTTGATTTGTTTTTTGGTACCGCCTCCCTGGCTTGAACAGGGGACCTCTGGATCCACAATCCAGCGCTCTAACCAACTGAGCTAAGGCGGCACTGGAGGGCGATTTAACTTTACCGCTCTGTGATTGCAAGCCCGTTCTGACGCCTGCGGCCCTTGTCAGCCATGGACAAACCCGCTAGCAAACTTCGCAGATCGAGGAGGCGGCCATGGGCATCAATACCGAGCGCGACATCGAGGCCAATCTTCAGATCGGACCGACGGATCAGGGCATGGTGCGGCTGTTCATCGAGGCGCAAGGCCTCGAGATACCCATGGATTTCGACCCGGAAGAGGCCGAGGAGATCGCCGAGGAACTGCGTGCCGCCGCGGCTGCGGCGCGGCGCAAGGGGTCATAGGCCGGGATCGCTCAGGCGCTGAACCCGGCGCGCGGCGTCGCGGGCAAAGCGCCGGATGAGGGCTGTGCGGCGCGCCGGTGCCAGCCGCGTCCCGGGAGCCATGCGCAGGATTTCGGCATCGTAATCGTCGGCGATGATGAGGCCGGTGCCTTCCGGCAGAAGGTCGGTAGGGAAATCCGCATCCACCGCCCAGAAATACCGGTCACACCAGTCAAGATAGCCCTGCCACTTGCCATCGCCGAGGTAATCGGCGCGGCTCGATTTGCATTCCACCACCCAGATCTCTCCCTTGGGCCCAAGCGCCATGACATCGACACGCCGCCCGCGTTCGGGAACGAATTCCTCCAGTGCCGCGAAATCGAGGCTGGAGAGGTGCCGACAGACGCCGCGCGCAAGGCGCTGACCGGGCAGGCGGGGGCGGAGGGGGTGTGCCATGGTGAAATTATGAACAGAACACGAACGTGCGCAACCCCTTGTCGTGGGACCTGCAAACGCCTACTTCTGCGATGTGACGGGTGCTGCTCTTCTCGACAACGGTTGCATTCCAGTGGCCTTAAGCAATTCCGAGGGAGTTGGCTCTGTCCGGATCCTGGTCCGGTTACCCGACGCCCACCTGTATATACAGGTCCTCGGGAATGAGAACACCGAACGGCTGCGGCGGGCCCGTCACACCCTCCGGCAACACCATGAAAAACGCGGGATTACTGCCCGCGCCACGGCGTCCGGTTGCGGGCCTCCACCCGCACGGGGATGGTCGCATACTCGCGCCGCATCACGCGCTGACGGTGGCCGCCGCGCGGCTCGTCATCGTCATCATCCTTCATCCGCATCACGGCAATGGCGAATTGCACCCCGGCAAAGACGATACCGTTGGCCAGCCAGAGGATCAGCACGGCCAGCACGCCCTTGTCCGAATGGGTCACGAGATGCCAGAGATTGGCGATGTTGAACCACAGGAGCATGGCCACAAAGACGCCCGCGAGGCCAAAGCCGATGGCAACCTGCGTGATGTAGAGGCGAATGAGCTTGGGCATGGCGGACCTCCGTTACTCCGCACATAAGCCTAAGACGTTAAGAATGAATTACAAGCGTTGAAATGCGGATGTGACCCGGACAGCGGCCCTCCGCTCAGCGGCAATAGGGCCCGCCCCGGTGCCGCGCGGTATCGAAATGAAAGTGATCGCGGTGGTGACGGTCCGATTCGGGGCCGAGCACCGTGCCGAACGGCCCGCAGGCATCGCGATGCAAGCGTCTGAGAATGCGCCCCTTCTGCCCCCGGTCCCAATCCTCGAGCACCGAGATTTCCGAACCATCGCGCAGTTGCAGCGCGGCGATGTCGATGGCGCGGCCCTTGCCGTGTTCGGAGATGCGCGCGCCGCTTTGGTGGTTGCGGGTGCGGCAGACGTAATGCGCCGGCACGCGCAGGCCCACAAGCCCGCCCCCCATGCGCCCCACCTCCGGCTGCGCGCTCTCGCGCACCCATTGGCCGAGGCTGCGCGCGGTCGGGCAATCGAGCGTGGCAGGCTGGCTGAGGCGCACACCATGCACCGCTTCGAGGCGCACCGCGCGCTCGACCCCGCAGCCCGGGACCTGATCGGGGACAAGGCCCGAGACCGTGCCCGAGAGACCCGGCACGCCGCACAATTCTCCTGCGCGGCTCACCTCAGTGTCACCGCGCCCGCAAGAGGTGGCCATGAGGGCGAGGGCGAGGGCAAGCGCGGACCTCATGCCTTTTTCGCCCGCCCGAAATCGGGCGCGTCCACGTCCTGACCAGCCTCGATGATGCCGCGACGGATCGCGCGGGTGCGGGTGAAATAGGCGTGCAGGTGATCGCCGTCGCCGGTACGGATGGCGCGTTGCAGCGCGAAAAGCTCTTCGGTGAAGCGGCCCAGAATCTCCAAAGTCGCCTGACGGTTGTTGAGAAACACGTCGCGCCACATGGTCGGGTCCGAGGCCGCGATGCGGGTGAAATCGCGGAAACCGGCGGCGGAATACTTGATCACCTCGCTGTCGGTCACGCGGCGCAGATCGTCGGCCACGCCCACCATGGTATAGGCGATGAGATGCGGCGCATGAGAGGTCACCGCCAGCACCAGATCGTGATGCTCGGCATCCATCTCGTCGGTATGGCTTCCCAGCGCCTGCCAGAACGCCTCCAGCCGCTCGACGGCGGCGCGGTCGCTGCCCTCCTGCGGCACGATGAGACACCAGCGGTTGTCGAAAAGCTCGGCAAAGCCCGCGCGTGGCCCGGAATGCTCGGTCCCCGCCAGCGGATGCGCGGGGACGAAATGCACGGTGTCGGGCAGATGCGGCGCCACCGCCTCGATCACCGCTTTCTTGACCGAGCCGACATCGCTGACCGTGGCCCCCGGTTTCAGCACCGGGCCGATTTCGGCAGCGACCGCGCCCATGGCCCCCACCGGCACGCAGAGCACCACAAGATCCGCGCCCGTCGCGGCCTCGGCGGCGCTGTCGCAGACGCGGTCACAGAGGCCGATCTCACGCGCGATTGCACGGGTCTCTGCGGTGCGGGCATAGCCCGTGATCTCGCCAGCGACACCCGCGCGGCGCATCGCATGGGCCATGGACGAGGCAATGAGCCCCAGCCCGATCAACGCGACCCGTTCATAAAGGACACTCATCGCGCGCCTGCCTTGAATTGCCCAACGGCATGGGCGACGCGGCGGCAGGCAGGCTCGTCGCCCACGGTGATGCGCAGGCAGTTGGGCAGTTTGTAGCCCGCCACGCGCCGCACGATCAGCCCCTCGGCGCGCAGGTAGGCGTCGCAGGCTTCGGCCTCCTCGCGGTTGCCAAACCGGGCCAGGATGAAATTCGCGGTCGATGTGTCGGAGGGCACGCCATGCTCGGCCAGCGCTTCGGCCAGCCAGGCGCGCAGGCGGGTGTTCTCCTCGCGGCATTTCTCGGCCCAGGCGGTATCGCGTATCGCCGCCTCGGCGGTGGCAAGCGCCGCGCTCGAGAGGTTGAACGGCCCGCGCACCCGGTTGAGCACATCGACGACATGCCCCGGCCCGTAGCCCCAGCCGACGCGCAGCCCGCCCAGCCCGTAAAGCTTGGAAAAGGTGCGCGTCATCACCACGTTCTCGCGCGCCTCGACCAGCGCTGCGCCGCCATCATAGCCCTCGACATATTCGGCATAGGCCCCGTCGATCACCAGAAGCGCGCGGTCGGGCAGCCCCTCGGCCAGACGGCGCAATTCTGCCTCGCCGATCATCGTTCCGGTGGGGTTGTTGGGATTGGCGACAAAGATCAGTCGCGTGGCCTCGGTGCAGGCGGAAAGGATCGCGTTCACATCGGTCACGCGCTCGCGTTCGGGCACCTCGACCGGGGTTGCGCCATTGGCCAGCGCGCTGATGCGATACATGGCAAAGCCATGCTCGGTATGGATCACCTCATCGCCGGGACCGGCATAGCACTGGCAGAGAAAGGCAATGATCTCGTCGCTGCCCACACCGCAGACGATACGCGCGGGATCAAGCCCGTGAACCTCGGCGATGGCCGCGCGTAGCGAAGCGTGATCGGTGGACGGGTATCGGTGCAGATCGAACGCCGCGCGGCGGAACGCCTCCTTGGCGGCCTCGGAGGGGCCGAACGGGTTTTCGTTGGAGCTGAGCTTGACCACATTGGCCACACCCTCCACATGCGAGGCACCGCCCTCGTAAAGGGCGATGTCGAGGATGCCGGGTTGCGGCGCGATCTGGGTCATGGCAGGTCTCTCCTTGGCCGTTCCCGTATCTAGCCTCGGGCGCGGGGCAAGGAAAGATTGAAACTGCCACCAAAGGGGCCCTGTGGCCCTCGGGTCTCATGCCGACGGTAGACCACCGCTTTCGGGGGGATGACGGTGCGCCGGTGGCCAAGCGCACGTCAATCGCGGCGCGCGATCAGGCGGTCTTGAGGCTGCGCAGCAACTCGAACAACTGCGCGCGCCGCCGGGCCTGCCGGGCCGCGCGGTGATAGGGCAGGGCGGGGGCCGCCTCGTTGCTGTGTTTCACCACGGATTTGAGCCACCGCTGTTTCATCTGCCTTGTCCTTTTGCTCGATTGCCGCCTTGGGCATTGTTTCGGTTAAGGCAACGATGCTCCCGGTTTGAGGCCGTGATTTGACAAAACCGGGATAATATCGGGCAGAGTAAGACTTTCTTTCGCCGCAATCCAAGCGGGTCACACGGCAAAGCCCGCCTCGCGCATGAGCCGGTTCGAGGCGGTCTCCACCTCCTCCTCCAGCCGCGCGAGAAACACGTGCTTCTCAAGACCGGGGGCGATCTCGGGCAGGTATTCGATCACCGCTACCCCCGGCTTGCGGTAGATGCCGCGCTTGGGCCAGAACACGCCCACATTGGTCGCAACCGGGTGGCAGGTCTGCCCCAGTTGCTCATAGAGAACGGCGGTGCCGATCTTGTAGGGGCGCACATCTCCCGGCGCCACCCGCGTTCCCTGGGCGAAAATGATGAGCTGACCGGGCCGCGCCAGCCCGCGCGCGACGTCGGCCACCATCTTCTTGATCGCCGCGCCGCGCTTGCCCCGGTCCACCGGCACACAGCCGATGCGCAACCCGTATTGGCCAACGATGGGTGCCCAAATCAATTCGCGCTTCATGATGAACTTGCCGGAGGGCAGGCTGCCGAAGATCATCAGGATGTCGAGAAAGCTCTGATGCTTGGCAGCGACCAGCACCGCGCCCGAGGGCGGCGTGCCGCGCACCTCGGTCTTCAAGCCCACCATCCAGCCGGCGGTCCAGCACACCCAGCGGCAATAGCTCTTGCACGCCGCCAGGGCACCGCGCGGGCTGAGCAGGGCCCAGGGTAGAAAGCCAATGCCGATCACCCCCAGCATGACATACATCTGGCAAACGAAAAGCAGCGAGCGCACCCATTGCACGACATATCTCATGGCATTTCCTCCAATGTGCGGCGCGCGGCGGTCAGCGTCGCCCCAAAGGCCACCAGCCCCGCGAGCGGCGGAATGACGAAGGGCCAGAGCCAGTGCCAGCCCTGAAAGCCGAGGCCCGTCAGAAACCCGCCCTCGACCTGCGCCGCAGGCAGCGCCAGAATCGCCAGACAGCCCAGAACCGTGCCGATCGCCGCCCCCGCCAGCCCGCGCGCGGCAAAGCGGCGCACGAAGGCGCGCGCGATATAGCCGTCCTGCGCCCCCACCAGCCGCAACACGCTGATTACCTGCGCATTGGCGGCAAGGGCGGCCTGCGCCGCCAGCGTGATCATCGCCGCCGTCGCCGCCGCAATGAGGCCAAGCGCGACCAGCCCAAGCAGCCGCAGCCGCCCCGCCGCCCGCGCCAGCGGCTCGCGCCAGCGGGTGTGATCGTCAAGCACGGCACCCGGCACCTCGGCCGCCAGCCGCAGCCGCAGGCCCTGCGCGTCGAACCCCGCGCCGGTCTCGATCACCTCGATCAGGCGGGGAATGGGCAGTTGATCGAGCGGCAGGCCCGGGCCGAACCACGGCTCCAGCAGCGCCGCCTGCTCGATATCCGAAAGCGCGCGGGCGCGCGCCACGCCGGTCGTCGTCTCGAGCACCCGCAACGCCGCGGCGGTCTGCGCGGCCATCTGCGCCTCCGGGGCCGAGATGCGCACGGTCGCGGTGCGCGCAAGCTCGTTGCCCCAGCGATCCGCAAGCCGCCCCGTCGCCAACGACAGCGCCAGCGCGAAGACCGCGAGAAACGCCATCGCCCCCGCGCTGAAGAGCGTGAGCCAGGCCGTGAACCCGGTGGGTGGCACGACCCGGTCGGCCTGCGCGTCCCCCGCAAGCATCCCCCGCACCGCGTTCATGTCGAGCCTCAAAGGTCCGCCCCCGCGAATTGCAACCGCCGCGACGCGATCCGCAGCACCCGCGTCTGCACATGCGCCTTGGCCGCGCGGATGAGCGCCAGATCATGCGTGGCGATAAGGATGGTCTTGCCCATGCGGTTCAGTTCGATCAGCAGGCGCAGCAGGCGCTGCGACATCTCCCAGTCCACGTTGCCGGTGGGCTCGTCCGCCAGCACCACATCGGGCGACATGATCACCGCGCGCGCCAGCGCCGCGCGCTGACGTTCTCCACCCGACAGTTCCGGCGGCAGGGCCTGCGCGCGCTCCTTGAGACCGACCCAGCCCACCAGTTCGCGCAGGTTCGGCTCCTCGGCCAACAGGTCGCGCCCCGAAACCGACAGCGGCAGCGCGATATTGTCCGCGACGCTCAGATGATCCAGAAACTGGCAATCCTGATGCACCACCCCGATGCGGCGGCGCGCCATGGCCACGTCGTCGCGTGTCATCTCGCGCCGGTCCTGCGCAAACAGGCGCACCGTGCCGGCACTTGGCACCAACGCGCCGTAGCACAGCTTCAGCAGCGTCGTCTTGCCCGACCCGGACGGCCCGGTAAGGAAATGGAACGAGCCGGGCGCAAGCGAGAGCGACACATCGCCAAGCAACTCTCCCCCGCCATAGGAATAGGCCACAGATTCAAGCTCGATCACCGCACCGCCCCTTGTGTCCAGCAGCCCCCTTCATGCCCCAGAGGCCACACATGTGCAATCACTGCACGCGTGATTCGCTTTGTCCTTTTCCATGAGCGGTGAAGCGCTTATGGTCCTTAACAACGAGCACAACCCAAGAAGCGGAACAGGCGGCAGGGGGTGAAATGAGGCTGACATGTCCGAATTGCGGGGCACAATACGAGGTGCCCGACGCGGTCATCCCTGTGTCGGGCCGCGATGTGCAATGCTCGAACTGCGGCAATACGTGGTTTCAGCATCATGCCGACCATGCCCCGGACGACACGGAACCGGAGCCAGGGGCGGTTGCGCCAGAGCGTGAACCGGAGCCAGAGCCGGTCCCCGAGGCCGTGCCTGTATCCCCGCCGGAAGCGGCCCCCGAACCGCCGCGACAGCCGGGGCCGCCCCCCGCCGCGCAACGCCGCATCGACCCCGAGATTGCCGAAATCCTGCGCGAAGAGGCCGAGCGCGAGCGCGCCGCGCGCGCGTCCGAGGCAGGCGACCGGCTTGAGACCCAGCCCGATCTCGGGCTTGACGCCCCCGCCTCCGACGAACGCAGCCAACAGGCCCGCTCGCGCATGGAGCGGCTGCGCGGCGGCGCGACCCGGCCAGAGCCCCCTCCCGAGGACACCACGCCCGAAGAGATCGACCCGCCCTCGCGGCGCAACCTTTTCCCCGATATCGACGAAATCAATTCCTCGCTCTCGGCGCACGAAGACAATGGTGCCGTCGTGCGCCCCCCCATCCTGCCCGAAGAGGCGCTGCCCACGCCTCGCAAGAGCGGCTTTCGCACCGGCTTTCGCCTCGCGGTGATCACCTGCGTGGTCGCGCTCATTGTCTATCTCATGGCCCCGACCATCACCGCCATGGCACCGGGTCTGGAACGCCCGGTTGCGCAATATGTCGCTGCGGTGGATGCTCTGCGGGGGTTGCTGTCACAGGCGGTCGCAGGGATCATCGGGCGGGGGTAGCGTCTGACTGATCTTCCGCATCGCCCCATTCCGGGCTGCGTGTCGGTCCAACCGGTCCCACGCCGGAACTGACCGTCCAGAGCGTGTCGCGTTCATTCGAATTCACACGACACACTCTAACTTATTGATTTCGCATGTTCGAGAAGCTCAAAACCGGTTCCCGCTTTTGAGCAACATGCTCTAGAACCGCTCCAGCAGCCGCTTGAGATACTCAAGCTCCACATCCGGGCGCGCGCCCTCGCCCGAGCGGCGGCGGATCTCATCAAGCAGGTCGCGCGCGCGGCGATAGACGTCGTCACCTTGCAGCAGGTTGTCCTGCGTGCCCGCGTTGCGGCCCTGCCCGCGCTCGCGGCCCAGCGGATCGGCCTGCGCCATGCCCGGCTGACCGCGCTCGCTGCCCGGACCGCCCGGCTGGCCCTGCTGCGCCATCGCCTCGCCCATGTTGCGCATCCCCTCGCGCAGCGCCTCCATGGCGTCGGCCTGCTCGCCCAGCGCGCCCGCCAGATCGTCGTTGCGCAGCGCCTCTTCGGCCCCTTCCATCGACCGCTCGGCACGTTCCAGCGCGTCGCGTGCGGCCTGTCCGGCCTCGCCGCCCAGTTGCGGCAACCCGCCGCGCTGACGCTCCAGCTCGCGGCGCAGCGCCTCCTGCCGCTCCGCAAGCGATCCGGCCTCATTGCCCTCGGCCTGATCCTGACCCTGCCCGCCGGGTTGCGCGCCGCCTTCACCGCCGCCCTGACCCTGCTGACCGTCATGGCTCTGGCCGCGCCCGTCGCCGCCCGACCGGCCCTCATTGCCCTGCGACTGACCGCGCTGCGCATTGGGGTTGAACTGTTCCTGAAGATCGCGGAACGCCTGATCCGACAGGCCCTGCTGCTCGCGCAGCGTCTCGGCCAGACCCTCCATCGCCTGCTGGCCCTCCGACTGGCCCTGGCCTTGGGTGACCTGCATGTTCTCCATCATGCGCTGGAATTCCTCCAGCGCCTGCTGCGCCTCGGCAAAGCGGCCCTGTTCCATCAATTCCTGGATGCGGTCCATCATGTCCTGCAGATCCTGTTGGTTCATCTGCATCATGTTCTCGGCGCTTTGCTGGCTGCCGCCCTCCTCGTCCTCGCGCTGTGCCTCGGCCATCTTCTGGCGCAGATAGTCCTGCGTCGCGTCGCGCAGATCCTGCATCAGGCGCGCGATTTCCTCAGGCGTGGCACCGTTCTTCATCGCTTCGCTCAGCCGCTCCTGCGCCGCGCGCATCCGCTCCAGCGCGTCGCCGATATCGCCATCCTCCAGAAGCAGCGCCAGATCCCACAGCGCCTGCGCGATCTCGTCACGCCCCGCCTCATCCAGCCCTTCGACCGCCTTCGCCTCCAGTTGCCGCAGAATCACCCGCAGCCGCAAATAGGCTTTCTCGGAGCGAAACAGCCCCTCGCGCGGCTTGTAGGACACCGCCCGCAGCACCTGCGCCACGCGCGCGGCGTTGTCGCGGGTCCACAAAAGGTCGCGCCGCTGTTCGATCACCGCCGCCGCCAAAGGGTTGAAAAAGCGCCGCGCGGGGAGGGCCATGTCCACCGGGTCGGAAAGCCCGTCCTGCCCCGCAGCATCCGTGACCCGCAGCCGCAGCGTGACCGGCAGATGCGCCCAAGGGTGTTCCGAAAGGTTCTCGATCAGCGTCTCGGTGAAGTCCGCGCGGTTGCCGGTCAGCGGCAGCGGCAGATCGAGCGTGATCGCCTCGCGCGGCTCGGGGTCCGCCGCCAGACCATGCCGACGCTCGAGCCGGTCCATGTCGAGCGCGAAAACCGCCGCGCCCCCGGTCACGCCGTAATCGTCGCGCGCCTCGAAGGGCTGGCTCATCTGACCGTCAAAGGTCGTCTTGGCCTCGCCCTCGATGATCGCCACCTCGGGGGCGGTGTCGGGCACCGCCGTCACCCGCCAGCCGCGCCCGCCCGGACCGGCAATCGTGATCTCCCCGTCGCGCGCGATGGTCAGGCTCTGCTCGGGTGCCTCCGGCGTGGCAACAGGCTCGCCCGAAACCGTCTCTTCCAGCCGCAGCGCCCCCACCTCGCCGTAGAAACGCAGCGTGACCCGGCTGCCTGCCGGAGCCTGTAGCGTCTCACCCTGATCAGCCAGGTAAAGGCTCGGCAGGCCGGTATGGACGGGCGGCTCGATCCAGCCTTCCCATGCCGGACCAGAGGCCAGCGCCGCGCCCGTGCCCGCCCCCGGCACGATCTGTGCCACGGTGCCCGCGCGCCAGACCGACCCAAAGACCAACCCCGTCACCAGCGCCAGAAGCGCCACGTATCGCATCCCGTAAGGGTCGCGCCGCGCCAGCCGCAGATCGGGAGAGACGGCGCGCGCGTCTTGCGCCCGAGCGGCCATGCGCGCCTGATGCGCGCGCCAGAGCGCGGCAGAGGCGGCATCGCCCGCCCCCACCGCCTGCACATCGCCCAGCGCCGCCAGGGGCCGCCCCGGCATCACCGCATCGACCCTCGCCAGCGCCTCGGCGTGCGCGGGCCACTGAAAGCGCCGCCAGCCCCGAACGCCAAAGATCATCGCCGCCAGCGCGATGACGCCCGCCGCCGCCTGTGCCACCGCCAGCGGCACCAATTCGTGCAGGCCCAGCAAGACCGCCGCCGCCCCAGCCGCCAGCACGCTCCACAAAGGCCAGAAGGCGCGCACCAGCCGCTCGGCAAGCAGTCCCGCCCAGGTCAGCCACAGAACCCGGCGCAACCGCGCCAGAATCGGGGTCAGAAGCTCGCCTTGCTCGGTCATCGCGTCACCGCTCCTATCCGGCCCTTGACGCGCCGTGCGTCAGAGCCACTCGGGGATGGTATCGCGATTCAGCATTTCGTCAAAGCTTGGACGCGCACGGATCACGGCAAAGTCACGCCCGTTCACCAGAACCTCGGGGATCAGGGGCCGTGTGTTGTATTCGCTCGCCATCACCGCGCCATAGGCCCCGGCGCTGCGGAACGCCACCAGATCGCCCGCCGCCAGCGGGGGCATCTGGCGCGCGCGCGCGAAGGTATCGCCGCTCTCGCAGACGGGCCCCACAACGTCATAGGGGCGGTGCTCTACCCCCGGCGCGGGTTCGATCACCGGGACGATATCGTGATGCGCATCATACATGGCCGGGCGAATGAGGTCGTTCATCGCCGCGTCGAGAATGAGAAAATCGCGCCCCTCGCCCTCTTTCACGTAGATCACCCCGCTCACCAGCACGCCGGCATTGCCGACGATCAGGCGACCCGGCTCGATCTCGATCTCGCAATCCAGATGCCCCAGCACCTCGCGGATCAGCGCGCCGTATTCGGTGGGCAGGGGGGGGGCCTCGTTCGAGCGGGTATAGGGAATACCCAAGCCCCCCCCCAGATCGAGACGGCGGATGTCATGACCATCGGCGCGCAACGCATGGGTCAGCTCGGCCACCTTCTCATAGGCAGCGCGAAAGGGCGCAAGCTCGGTCAACTGGCTGCCGATATGCACGTCGATACCAACCACCTCCAGCCCCGGCAGTCGGGCCGCTTCGGCATAAACGGTGCGGGCGCGAGAAATCGGAATGCCGAACTTGTTCTCGCTTTTGCCGGTGGCGATCTTGGCATGGGTTTTCGCGTCCACATCCGGATTGACCCGGATGGTGATCGGGGCAACCTTGCCAAGGCTTGCCGCCACCTCGCTCAGCACGCGCAGCTCGGGCTCACTCTCGACATTGAACTGCCGGATCCCGCCGATCAGCGCCACGCGCATTTCCTCACGCGTCTTGCCCACGCCCGAGAACACGATCCGCTCCCCCGGCACGCCCGCCGCGATCGCGCGGGCATATTCCCCGCCCGAAACCACATCCATCCCCGCGCCAAGCGCCGCCAGCGTGCGCAAGATCGCCTGATTGCTCGCCGCCTTCATGGCGTAGCACACCAGATGATCCATCCCCGTCAGCGCCTCGTCGAAGAGGCGATAATGCCGCGCCAGCGTCGCGGTGGAATAGCAATAGAACGGTGTGCCCACCGCTGCCGCGATCTCCGGCAGCGGCACCTCCTCGGCATGCAGCACACCGCCCCGGTAGATAAAATGATCCAAGCCCTAGCCCCGCTTCATCTTGCCAGAAATATCCAAATCGCTCACGCCTGCCGCAGGCCGCGCAAGAAAAGATAGAGCGGCAGGCCGCAACTGACACCGATGCCGAACGTCGCCGGAATCGCCAGCAGGCCCAGCCAGCGCCGATGCTGCACCGCCTCGGCCACGACCCAGACCGTCAGCGTCACGGCGGCAATCGTCAGGTCCCAGACCAGCCCCGATGTGGCCGCGTTGACATGCCAGGCATCGACCATCGCCATCAGGTCATAGCCGTTCTCACCGAACCACGCCAGAAACCACGACATCGGATGCACCGCGCCCCAGAGCGCCAGCGCCAGCCAGACCCATCTCACAGGCTCACCCCCACGCCGACGCTGACCCCGTTGTTCGAGGCCCCGGCGGTGACATTTCCCACCTTGACGCCCACCCCCGCCGAGACGTTCCCGCCGCTGCCGGCCGTCACCACGGTGTCGACCTTGGGCCGCACCGGATCGCCCTCCACGCCGCAGCCCGCCAGCGTGAGCGCGGACATCAGAACCAAGAGCCTCATTTCAAACGCTCCTTCCAGCGCGCCACCTGCACGCGCACCTGTTCGGGGGCGGTGCCGCCGTAGCTCATCCGTGACGCCACCGAATTATGCACGCCCAGCACATCATAGACCGCTGCGGTGATTTCGCCATGCACCTCTTGCATCTCGTCAAGGCCGAGATCCGGCAGGTCACAGCCCCGCGCCTCGGCGCGGGCCACAAGACTGCCGGTGACGTGATGCGCATCGCGGAACGGCATGTCCAGCACCCGCACCAGCCAATCGGCCAGATCCGTCGCGGTCGAAAAGCCGGACCCGGCGGCGGTCTCCAGATTGTCCCTTTGCGCCACCATATCGCGGACCATCCCCTCCATCGCCGCCAGCGCCAGCATCAGGTTGTCGGCGGCATCAAAGACCTGTTCCTTGTCCTCCTGCATGTCCTTGGAATAGGCCAAGGGCAGCCCCTTCATCACCATCATCAGCGCCACATTGGCCCCGAAAATGCGCCCCACCTTGGCGCGGATCAATTCCGCCGCGTCGGGGTTCTTCTTCTGCGGCATGATGCTTGATCCGGTCGAGAACCGATCCGACAAAGCGACAAAGCGGAACTGCGCAGAGGACCAGATCACCAGCTCCTCTGCAAAGCGACTCAGATGCATCGCGCAGATGCTCGCCACGCCCAGAAACTCCAGCGCGAAATCGCGGTCGCTGACGGCATCGAGCGAATTGGCACAGGGGCGATCAAACCCCAGCGCCTGCGCCGTCATCTCCCGGTCGATCGGAAAGGATGTCCCCGCCAGCGCCGCAGCCCCCAGCGGGCATTCGTTCATCCGCACCCGCGCGTCCCGCACCCGGCTCAGATCGCGGCCGAACATCTCGACATAGGCCATCATGTGATGGCCCCAGGTGACGGGCTGCGCGGTTTGCAGATGGGTGAAGCCCGGCATCACCCAATCCGCCCCCGCCTCGGCCTGTGCCAGAAGGGCGCGCATCAACGCTTGCAAGGCCTGATCCACCGCATCCAGTTGATCGCGCACCCAGAGCCGGAAATCCGTGGCCACCTGATCGTTGCGCGAGCGGCCCGTATGCAATCGCCCCGCCGGCTCCCCCACCAAAGCCTTCAATCGTGCCTCGACATTCATGTGAATATCCTCAAGGGCGGTCGAAAATTCGAATTCCCCCCCCTCGATCTCTGACAAGACCGTGAGAAGCCCTTCCCTCATGGCCTCGGCATCCTTATCACTGACAATACCCGTGGCGGCCAGCATGGCGGCATGGGCACGCGACCCGGCGATATCCTGCGCCGCCATCCGCTTGTCGAATGAGATCGAGGCATTAATTGCCTCCATGATCGCATCCGGCCCGGCGGCGAAGCGGCCGCCCCACATCTGGTTCGAGGTCGTGTCAGTCATGTCTTTTGCCCTTCGGAGGGATTTATGAGAACCATTCGTCAGCTCGTCCTTTATATGTCCCTCGCGCTTGGTGCAAACGCCGCCGTGGCCGATACCGCAGCCCTTGAGGCGCTGCGCGACGGGCACATGAAAAAGCTCATGTTCCACGCCGCGCCCAAACCCGCCCCGCTCACCGAATTCGAGCGTGCAGACGGCACGCCCGGCACGCTTGCCGATTATCGCGGGCAGCATGTGGTGCTGAATTTCTGGGCCACATGGTGCGCGCCCTGCCGCGCCGAGATGCCGACGCTCGCCAATCTCCAGACCGAGTTGGGCAGCGAGGCGTTTTCCGTCGTGACCATCGCCACCGGCCGCAACCCACCGCCCGCGATGAAGAAATTCTTCGACGAGATCGGCGTCACCAACCTGCCGCTGCACCGCGACCCCAAGAGTGCACTTGCCCGGGAAATGGGTGTCTTCGGCCTGCCCATCACGGTGATCCTCGACCCCGACGGCCATGAGCTTGCGCGGCTCACCGGCGACGCCGATTGGGACAGCGACAGCGCCAAGGCGATTATCCGGGCGCTGGTCGAGGGGACGGCAGAGGGCTGAGTTCGGGCAAGCGTCATGCGGGGGGTGTCCTGCCCGTCCGGCATCCAGTGTCGTCCAGTGTCGTCGTCCCGTCCTCATCCGCGACTTGCCCATCCCGGGCGGGGCGGGTAGTTTCGCGCTGTGACCGGGGGTCAGGGCGTCGGTCATCATTTAAATCCGGTTGGTCGGGTGGTCTCTATCCGACTGCGTTTCGCCCTCACCGCAACGGCGACATGACCCCTGCCGTTGCGCCAACCAGATCTTGAAAGGGCGTTTGATGGCGCAGTTTTCCAGAATGATCCGCGTTCTCGCACTCTGCACGGGTCTGGTGCCAGGTTTGGCCATGGCGCAACAGGCGGCACCCGCCCCGCCCGTGACGGTGGTGACACTCTCGCCGCAGGATGTGACCTTGACCTCGCTCTTGCCGGGGCGTGTGGCGGCCTCGGCCGAGGCAGAGGTGCGCCCACAGGTCAATGGCATCATCACCGAGCGCCTGTTCGACGAGGGCGCGGATGTGACGATGGGCGACCCGCTCTATCAGATCGACACCGCCACCTATGAGGCCGCCGTGCGACAGGCGCGCGCCCGTGTGGCGCAGGCCGAGGCGCAATTGCGGGCGGCAGAACGCGAGGCACGCCGGCTGGTGGAATTGCAAGCGCGCAACGTGGCCAGCGAACAGGCGCTGGATGAGGCGACATCGACCCGCGATTCGGCGGCGGCGGGGCTTGACCTGGCCGAGGCGCAGCTCAATTCCGCCGAGATCGAGCTGTCGCGCGCCACGATCCGGGCGCGGCTGTCGGGGCGTATCGGCCTGTCGAAGACCTCACAGGGGGCGCTTGTGACCGCCAGTCAGGCAGAACCGCTGGCGGTGATCCGCACCATAGATCCGGTTTATGTCGACGTGACCCAATCCGCCGCCGAGCTTCTGCGCTGGCGTCGCGGCGAGACGGCGCGCGACCTTGAAGGCGCGGACGCCACGGTGCGGTTGCGGCTGGCGGACGGATCCGACTTTGGCGAGACCGGCCATCTCAAGGCGGCAGAGCCGAACGTGAACCCGCAAACCGGCGTCGTGACGCTGCGGATGCAGTTCGACAATCCCGATCTGCTCTTGCTGCCGGGCATGTATGTGCTGGTGGAAATGCCCGTCGAAAAGGCCGAAGCGGTCTATCTCGTGCCGCAGGAGGCCGTGATCCGGGACCGGCGCGGGCGGCCCATGGCCTGGGTGGTCAATGGCGCGGGCGTGATCGAGGAACGCGCGCTCAGCGTCATTCAGGACCGGGGCAACGCCTGGGTGGTGGATGAGGGGTTGAACCCCGGTGATCGCGTGATGGTGGCTGGGTTCCAGAAAACCGCGCCCGGTGCCACGGTCACACCCGAAGAGCGCGCCGACGCGCCGCAACAGTAACCAACCGGGCAGGGATTATTCCGCATGGCCAGCTTTTTCATCGACCGCCCGGTATTCGCATGGGTCATCTCCATCCTGATCATGGGGGTCGGAGTGCTGGCCATCCTGATCCTGCCGGTCGCACAATATCCGCAGATCGCACCGCCCTCTGTCACGGTTTCGGCCGCCTATCCCGGGGCCTCTGCCGATACGGTGGCCAACACGGTCACGCAGGTGATCGAGCAGCAGATGACCGGGCTGGATGGTCTTCGGTATTTTTCGTCGCGGTCGACCTCGGCGGGGAGCGCAGAGGTCACCCTGACCTTCGAGACCGGCACCGATGCCGACATCGCGCAGGTTCAGGTGCAAAACAAGCTGGGACAGGCCACGCCTCTTTTGCCCGAGATCGTGCAACGGCAGGGTATCACGGTCGAGAAATCGTCCGCCGGGTTCCTGATGGTGGTGGGGATGATCTCGACCGATGGCACGCTCGAACAGGTGGACCTGTCGGATTACATGGTCACGAACCTTGTTGATGAACTGAGCCGGATCGCGGGGGTCGGATCGGTCAATGTGTTCGGCGCGCAATATGCGATGCGCATCTGGCTTGATCCGTCCAAGCTGGCAGGGTTCGGCCTGACGCCGTCGGATGTGGTGGCGGCGGTTTCGGCGCAGAACGCGCAGATCTCGGCGGGCGCTTTTGGCGCGCTCCCGACAGTCGAGGGACAGCAGCTTAACGCCACGGTCACCGCGCAATCGCTGCTCGGCACGCCCGAGGAGTTCCGCCAGATCGTTCTGCGCGCCGAGACCGATGGCGGTCTCGTGCTGCTTGACGATGTGGCGCGGGTCGAGATCGGGGCGGAAAACTACGCCACCACGGCGCGGTTCAATACGGACCCGGCGGCGGGCATGGCGATCACCCTCGCACCCGGTGCCAATGCGCTCGATACCGCCCGCGCGATCAAGGAGCGGATGGCCGAATTCGCCCGGTTCTTTCCCGAAGGTGTCGATTACGTGATCCCCTATGACACCACGCCCTTTGTCGAGATTTCGATCAAGGAGGTGGTCAAGACCCTGTTCGAGGCGATTGGCCTCGTGTTCCTCGTGATGTTCCTCTTCTTGCAGAACCTGCGCGCCACGCTCATTCCCACACTGGCGGTGCCGGTGGTTTTGTTGGGCACCTTCGGGGTGCTGGCGGCGGCGGGGTTCTCGATCAACACCCTGACAATGCTGGCGATGGTGCTGGCGATCGGCCTCTTGGTCGATGACGCCATCGTGGTGGTGGAAAACGTCGAGCGGATCATGGAGGAAGAGGGCCTTGGGCCCCGTGAGGCCACGCATAAATCCATGGGCCAGATCACCGGCGCGCTGGTGGGCATCGCCATGGTGCTCTCGGCGGTGTTCGTGCCGATGGCGTTCTTTCCTGGCTCCACCGGCGTGATCTATCAGCAATTCGCCATCACCATCGTTTCGGCCATGGCGCTGTCGGTGGTGGTGGCGATCACGCTGACACCGGCACTTTGCGCGTCCCTGCTCAAGCCCAAGGGCCATGCCCCGGCGCGCGGACCGTTCGCGTGGTTCAATACAGGGTTTGGCAAGCTCACCAATGGCTATGGTGGCACGGTGGGCTGGTCGGTGCGCCGACCGGTGCGGGTCTTCGTGGTCTATCTGGCGCTTGCACTCGGCATGGCGCTGATGTTCCTGCGCACGCCAACGGGCTTTCTGCCCGAAGAGGATCAGGGTATTCTATTCACCCTCATCCAGACGCCCACCGGTTCGAGCGCCGAGCGGACGCTGGAGGTGATCAAGCAGGTCGAGGACTATTATCTGACGCAGGAAACCGATGTGGTGAATTCCATGTTCGGCGTCGTCGGCTTCAGCTTTTCCGGCAACGGTCAGAACATGGGTCTGGCCTTCGTGCAACTCAAGGACTGGGACGAGCGCCCGCGCCCTGATCAAAGCGTGCAGGCCCTTGCGGGCCGCGCCTTTGGTGCCTTCAGCCAGATCCGCGACGCGATGGTGTTTCCCGTCGTGCCGCCCTCGGTCATCGAGCTTGGCAATGTCTCGGGGTTTGATTTCTATCTGCAAGCGCGTGCCGGGCAGAGCCATGGCGACCTGATGGCGGCGCGCAATCAGCTTCTGGGCATGGCCGCGCAAAGCGATCTCATCGCCTCCGCCCGGCCCAACGGGCTGGAGGATGCGGCGCAGTTCAACCTCGATATAGACTGGCGCAAGGCGGGGGCCATGGGCCTTACCCCCACGGATGTGGGTCAATTGCTGCAAATCGCCTGGGCCGGGACCTACGTGAACGATTTTCTCGATCAGGGCCGGATCAAGCGGGTCTATGTGCAGGGCGAGGCCGATGCGCGGGCACAGCCCACCGATATCGAGAAATGGCGGGTGCGCAACGCCAGCGGCGGGTTGGTGCCGTTTTCCAATTTCACCGAAGGCCGCTGGGATTACGGCGCGCAGGGCCTATACCGCTATAACGGCATCCCGTCGGTGCAATTGCAGGGCACGCCAGCGCCCGGCGTCTCGACCGGCGAGGCGATGGCCGAGATGGAGCGTCTCGTTGCGCAACTCGGGCAGGGGTATGAACTGGCCTGGACCGGCCTGTCACTCGAGGAACGCGAATCGGGCAGTCAGGCACCGCTGCTTTACGCGCTCTCATTGGCGGCGGTGTTCCTGTCGCTCGCGGCGCTTTATGAAAGCTGGTCGATTCCCTTTGCGGTGATGCTCGCCATGCCCATCGGTATCGTCGGCGCGCTCACAGGCGCGTGGATCGGCGGCTTCGAGAACGGGGTGTTCTTTCAGGTGGGCTTGTTGACGGTGGTCGGCCTGACCGGCAAGAACGCCATCCTGATCGTCGAGTTCGCCCGCGACCGATATGAGGCGGGCGAGGGCATTCTTGAGGCCGTGACCGAGGCCGCGCGCCAGCGGTTTCGGCCCATCATCATGACCTCCA
Source organism: Roseovarius sp. MBR-79 (assembly GCF_053628555.1). Classification (NCBI taxonomy): domain Bacteria; kingdom Pseudomonadati; phylum Pseudomonadota; class Alphaproteobacteria; order Rhodobacterales; family Roseobacteraceae; genus Roseovarius; species Roseovarius sp. MBR-79. Next base: position 152,145 of record NZ_JBRJGP010000008.1, read on the forward strand.
TGGCCTTTTCCCTGGGCGTTCTGCCGCTGGTGCTGAGTTCCGGCGCGGGCTCCGGCGGGCGCAATGCCATCGGCTCCGGCGTGCTGAGCGGGACGATTTCCGGCACGGTGCTGGGCGTGGTGTTCGTGCCGCTCTTCTTTGTCATCGTGACGCGGCTCTTCGGGCGGGCCAAGCCGCGCGAGTGATCCTTTGCCCGTGCTTGCGGGGCCTCGGGTGCTGACGCCTTCCGTGCGGCGGCGGATCCTATCGCAGGCCGCGCCGGGCCAGATCGAGCGCCAGATCGCGCACCAGTCGCGCGCGCGCATCCGCCAGATCCGCGGGGGTCCGCTCGCCGCCGATACGGGTGCTCAGATCGAAAAGAAGCGCGCGGTCACGGCCGTTTTCGGAGGTGACGAAATACTGTCCCGAGACCCCGAACGTGCCATCGGCCCGCGCGTGCATGGCCTCGACGCGGATTTCCACCTCGGCGGCGGCCGGATCCAGAAACGGCCACGGCTCCGAGGCCACGCGCGCGCCGGTGATCGCGGTCAGGTGCCGCGCCAGTTCCAGGGTCATCGCGCGGCCTGGATCGTCCGCCCATAAAAGCCCGCCGCTGGTGCGCAGACGCCCCGTCTCATCGGCGACAAAGATCGCCTCGCCCGCCGCATAGGTCGGCAGGGAGACCGTGCGCAGCGCGACGCTTGAATGGGCGATTCGCTGGGTTTCCGTGACCTGCGCGCGCGGCACGGCGATGCGCTCTTCGGGAACGGTGGCGCAGGCCGCAACCGCGACAAGGCCCGCGATCGAGATGGATTTGAACATGGGTCAGCGTCCTCGGATCAGGGAACTCGGATTGCGTTCGATGGCCCGCGCGAGCGCGGCGACGGCCCTGGCCGCGGCCTCGACCTCGCGCAGGGCGGTGCGGACATCCCGCCCGACGCCCCCCGTGGCCTGATAGCCCTCGAGCGTGGTATTGGCGCGCGCCAGCATGCCGCGCGCCTCGGCGATGAGACCGGGCAGGTCATTGCCGGCCGCGGCGAAGGTATCGGCGGCGCTGCGGGCGGACTCGAGTGTGGCGACGGCATTCTCCACCACGCCACCTGCCCGCAGGTCTTCCAGCACGAGGGCCAATTCGCCAAGCGTGCTGTTGAGCTGGCCGGGCAAGGCACGGGTCTCCGCCTGCCCGATCAGGGCATCCGCACTTTTCAGCAGCGCCGAGAGATCGGCGGCCAGCACGTCGAGGTCCACCGCACCCGCGCGCGCGGCGACTGCATCCAGCCGCTCGACCAGTTGCGGGATGCCTTCGGTGGCGGCACCGACGCCGCGCGCGGCCTCTGCCGCCTCGGTCAGCAGATCGGACACGCGCGCGGCCAGCGCCTGCTCGTTGATCTGCGCGATCAGGCTTTCAATCTCCGAGAGCGTCGCGTCAAGCCGCGCGGGCAGGGCCTGCGCCCCGGTCAGAAGCGCGTTCACATTGCCGGGCACGGCGCGGGTGTCGTCGCTGGCGATGAGCGCGTTGGCGTTCTGCATCAGGGTGATGGCCTGCGCCATGATCTCTTCGACCGGCAGCGCGTTGATCCGTTCGAACACGCCTTCGGCGGTGGCCGCGACATCGGCAATCTCGCTGTCGGTGGCGGGCAGGACCGGGGGCGCACCGTCGATCTCGGTGATCGCCGCTTCGGGCGCGTTCGGCACCTCGACCAGTTCCACCTTGAGGCCGCCGGTGAGGATCGACGCGGTGGCAAGCCGCGCGCGCAGGCCCGCGGCAACCCGCGCGCGCAGGTAATCGAGCGCAGCGGCAGGGCTGTTCTCGCCGCCAAGGCCAAGTCGGCCGGGCCGGATTGCCAGCGTCACCGCAAGGCGCACGTTGCCATCGCCAAAGCGCGCCTCGTCCACCACACCGTTGAGCGCCTCGACATCGCCGATGCGCAACCCGTTCAACTCCACCGGCGCGCCGGTGGCGAGGCCGGTAATGTTCTCGTCGAAGAGCACCGAAAGCGTCAGCGTCTCGCCCTCGTTACCGGCAAAGATACTGGCCTGGGCCGCGGCCTCATCGGCAAAGACGGTAAAGCGCGCGCCGGGATCGACGGGTGTGCCGCCCGAGAGCAAGGTATCGAACGTGATCCCCCCCGAGACCAGCGAGGCGATGGACGAAAAATCGATCGCAGCGCCCCCCGGACCGAAGGACACCGAGAACCCCGAGGCATCCCAGAACCGCGTCGCGCTGTTGATGAGCCGGTCATGCGGGGCGTAGATCACCGCCTCGGCCTCGGCGGTGCTGCCTTCGGAGGAGATGACCGGCTTGCCGATACGCCCCACCTCGATTCCGCGATAGAGGATCGGCGCGCTCTCGGTCAGGGATGCCCCGCCCGCAGCCCGCAGCATCAGCCGCAACCCCGCTTGCCCCAACCGGTCCAGCGGGGCGTCGGGCAGCCCGTCAAACCGGGTGGCGGCCGTGCCCGGCTCATTGTCCCAAATCCCCTCGATAAAGACACCCGAGAGCACCGTGTCGAGCCCCGATACGCCCTGCGTCGTCACCCGTGGCCGCACCACCCAGAACCGCGCCTCGCGATCGACATAGGGGGCCACCGTCCTGTCCAGCCGCACCCTGACCAGCACCTGCCCCAGATCCTCGGCAAAGCCCACCTGCTCGACCAACCCGACCTTGACGTCACGATAGCGTAATTCCGTGCTGCCCGCGCGCACGCCACTGGCATTCTCGAACCCGATCTCAATCAGCGGGCCGCGTTCCGCATAGCTCTGCCAGGCGATGGCCAGCACCACTACGAGCGCGGCAAGCGGCACGATCCAGACGATCGACAACCGCTGCCAGATCGGGCGGCTGGCCGGGCTGACCGGGGCCTCGGGCGGGGATGTGCTCTGGTCGCTCACGTGGGTCGCACCTTCGGTTTGCGGGCGCGCGGCACGGTGTCCGCGCTGTCCCAGATGAGGCGGCTGTCAAAGCTCTGCGCCGACAGCATGGTGAAGATCACCGAGAGGGCGAAGAACAGGCTCGCCCGTCCCGGCGTGATCGAGGCCAGCGCCTGAAGCTGCACCAGCGAGGACAGGATGGCCACCACGAAAACGTCGATCATCGACCAGCGCCCTATATAGTCCACCACCTCATAAAGGCGATGCCGCCACGCCTCGGATATCTGCGGCCCGTGCCGGACCCCGATGGCGAGCCCCGCAAGCGCCACGAACTTGCCCACGGGGATGAGAACGCTGGCAATCAGGATGATCGCCGCCACCCCCCAATTGCCGTGCCTTGCCAGTTCGACCGCGCCGCCGACGATCGTGTCGCTCTGGGTGCTGACCAGCGTGCGCGTCTCCAGCATCGGGTAGAGATTGGCCGGGATATAGCAGCCCAGCCCTACCAGCCACCACGCCCAGACCTTTTGCAGCGACATCGCATCGCGCGATTGCAGCCGGCTGCCGCAGCGCGGACAGTGCGCGGTGCCAGCGGGTGAGGGGCGGGTGCAGCGGGTGCAGCCGACAAGCCCCTGTTCCCTTGCGGTTTTCACTCCTTCAGGGAGGTCCATATCGAATACCTGCACATCAATCGGTCACTTGCCACCACGAGCACGACGAGCACGGCAAAAAGCCATGCCGCCGGGCCAAAGATCACCTCTGCCAGATCGCTCAGCTTGACAAGGGCCACCGCACAGCCAAGCGCGAAAATCTCGGCCATCGACCACGGCAGGAGTTTCTCCGACAGGCGGAACGCGTCCCGTGCATATGGCGCGGGCGGCCGGTCGCGGATGATCGGGGCCAGCACGTAGATCAGCAAGATCAGCCGCAGCGCCGGGATGATCACGATGAACAGAAGCACCGCCACCGCGACCCCCGACAGGACCCCGGAAAAGGCAAAGGCGGTATCGAGCACCGATGCCTCGTGCCGCACCCCGCCCGCGCCGATGGCGAGAAACGGAAATACAGTGGCCGCAGTGATCAGGATCAGCACGGTCAGAGCAAGCGCGATAAGCTGTTTGCCCGCCTTGCGCCGGGGCGCGATCAGCACGGTATGACAGCGCGCGCAATAGGCCCGCTCGCGCGCCGCCACCTTGGGCGCGCGATAGACCAGATCGCAGCTTGGGCAGACGATCATGCCATCGAGTTCGTCCGTTGCGTCGGGCATCGGTCCCTTTCATCCATGTCGCGGGTGCATCGCGGCAAGTGCCGAGAGTGGGCGAAGCCGGGATGGAACTCAACCCCTTGGCGCCCTGAGGACGGCGCGGCCCGGTTCGGCCGGATCGGGCGATGACGGCAGGGCATACATATCGACGCAGGGTGAAAAACCCACTGGACATGTCGCATATCGCGCCCTAAATGCCGCATATCCGCCGCGCAAGAATGTTGCGCAGCCAGTTCAAAGGGGGCAAGACATGCCGGGTTACAATTCGAAATTCGAACTGTCGGTCGAGGACATGGACCTGATCGAGACCGCGTTGCACCGCACGAGGACAGAGCTTTCGTCGCGCGCCATAGCGCCCGAGGGGATTGCCAACGAGGACGAGGCCCCCGCGGCGACCTTGCGCAGAGTTCATGACCTTCTGGGCCGGTTGCACAATCAGAAGGTGTTTTACCGTCCGCGTCGCGGGGGCTATGTCGGGGGCTGACCTGCCCCCGGATATGCCCTTGTCCCTGCCCGACCGCCTTACCGCGCGCCTGATCTCCACTGGCCTTGATGAGACCGAAGCCCGGAACGCGCGTCGACACGTGGGCGCGCTGACGCTCTCCAAGCTCGCCGACGGCCTTGTCGATCCCAAACTGATCCTGAGCTGGCTGCTGGGAAGCCTTGGCGCGCCCGCGGCGTTTGTGGCGCTTTTAGTGCCCATCCGTGAGGCGGGCGCGCTTCTGCCGCAGCTTGTGATCGGTGCCTGGATCGGGCGCTTGCGCTATCGCGTCTGGTCTGGGCCGGGGGCAGCGCGCTTCAGGGGGCGGCGGCGGGCGGGATCGCGCTTGTGGCGCTGATGGTGTCCGGCTGGCTGGCGGGGGCGCTCATCTGTGCCTTGCTTGCCGTGCTGGCGCTGGCGCGCGCGGCCTGCTCGGTGAGCTACAAGGACGTGCTCGGCAAGACGATCGAACAGTCGCGGCGCGGCAGGGTGACGGGGCTTGCGGGGTCTGTTTCGGCGGCATTGGTGGTTGGTTTCGCCGGCTTGCTCATCGCGGGCACCTTGCGCAACGAGGCAGCGGTGATCGCGGCCATCGCGCTGGCCGCACTGGCGTGGTGTGCGGCAGCAGTGATTTTCGCGGGGATCGACGAAGCGGCGGGCACGCCCGAAAACATCACATCGTCAGGTGGTTATCTTGCCATCCTGCGCGAGGATGCGAACCTGCGCCGGTTCATTCTCGTGCGCGGACTTCTGGTCTCGACCGCGCTGGCCCCGCCTTTTTTCGTGCTTCTTGCCACCGAGGGGGCCGGGTTGAACCGCCTCGGCGCGATGCTGCTGGCCGCGTCGCTGGCGACGTTTCTCGGCTCCTATTTCTGGGGGCGGCTGGCGGATCGTGACAGCCGCCATGTCATGCTGGGCGCGGGATGCCTCGGGGCGGCGGCGATGGCGGCGGCAATTCTGCTCCACGTCGCCGGGAAGGCCGGGGGAATCCCGGTTGCGCTCTTCGTGCTGATGCTGGGCTGGAACGGGGTCAAGCAGGCGCGCACGATCTACCTTGTGGACATATCCGACGCGGATCTGCGCGCGCGCAACACCGCGCTCGCCAATACCGCGATCGGCATGATCCTGCTGCTGGCGGGCTTTCTGGGCGGGGCGCTGTCGGTTCTCGGGCCGGTGGCGGCGCTGGCGGGCTTTGCCGTCATGGCGCTGGCGGGCGGGCTGTTGGCGCTGACGCTGCGCCCTGTGGGCGGGGCGCGGTAAAACCGGTTTACGGGTGCCTGCGCCCCGGTGCATGATCAGGATCCGGAGGAGCCATGCCCGAACCAGAATTTTTCGAGACCGCCACGGGCCGCTGCCTGGCCTTTCACCGCACCGGCGGTGCGGGTCCGGGCGTCATCTTTCTCGGCGGATTCAAATCCGACATGGAGGGCACCAAGGCGCTCTGGCTTGAGGACCGGGCGCGCGAGCGGGGTCGTGCCTTTCTGCGGTTCGATTATTCGGGGCATGGCCAATCCTCGGGGGCGTTCACCGAAGGCTGTATCGGTGATTGGGCCGAAGATGCGCGCAGGGCGCTGGAGGGGCTGACCACGGGGCCGCAAATCCTTGTCGGGTCCTCCATGGGGGGCTGGATCGCGCTCTTGCTGGCGCGCGCCTTGCCGGACCGGGTGGCGGGGCTTGTGACCATCGCCGCCGCACCGGATTTCACCGAGGACTCGATGTGGGCCGGGTTCGACGCCGCACAGCGCGAGGCGTTGATGACCAAGGGACAGGTTGCGTTGCCGTCGGAGTATGGCGAGCCCTATGTCATCACCCGCCGCCTGATCGAGGAGGGGCGCGGGAATCTCGTGCTGCGCACGCCGCTCGCCCTGCCGTTTCCGGCGCGGTTCCTGCAAGGGACGGCGGACCGGGATGTGGATATGTCAGTCGCGCTGCGCCTGCTGGACCATGCAAAGGGGCCGGACATGCGCCTGACGCTGGTCAAGGGGGCCGACCACCGGTTTTCCGATCCCGACTGCCTCGCGCTCATCGGTGCGGCGGTGGACGAGGTCACGGCGCGGGCGACAAAGGCGTGATGCGCTGGATCGGGCGCGCGCTTCTTGCCCTTGCCGTCCTTGTCGCAGCGGGGCTTGTCCTTGCCCCGAAAGAGCCGCTCGAAATGCCACCCGCCTTCGAGCCGCGCCGCTTTGGCGAAGGCATCGGCGTCTATCTGGAGGCGATGGAATCGCGCTTTGACGACATCCGCCCCGACAGCCACAAGCGCGTGATCTGGGCGGGCGAGCAGGAGACGCGCACAGCCCTCTCCATCGTCTATTTTCACGGGTTTTCCGCGTCGTCACAGGAAATCCGGCCGGTGCCGGACCTGCTGGCGCAGGCCTTCGGCGCCAATCTCGTCTATACCCGGTTTCGCGGTCACGGGCGCGACAGTGACGCCATGGGAGAGGCGAGCGCCTCGGACTGGCTTGCCGATGCCGCCGAGGCGCTGGCGGTCGCGCGCGCGACTGGCGAACGGGTGGTGATCCTTGCCACATCGACCGGCGCGACGGTCGCGGCGGTGGCCTTGCAGGACCCGGCCTTGCGCGAACAGGTGGCGGGCGTCATTTTCGTGTCGCCCAATTTCGGGATCAACAATCCGCTGGCCCCGCTGCTGACATGGCCCGGCGCGCGTCACTGGCTGCCGCTTTTGGCCGGTGACCGCCGCAGCTTCGAGCCACGCAACCCCGAACAGGCCGCCGAATGGACGACCGAATACTCGAGCATTGCCGTCTTTCCCATGGCGGTGCTGGTGGCCCATGCCCGCAGGCTCGATTTTTCCGCGATGACGCTGCCCGCGCTGTTCTATTATTCCGACGATGACAGGGTCGTGCGCCCCGATCTCACAGACAAGGTTGTGGCCCGATGGGGCGGGCCGGTCACGCGCATCGCACCTGATCTCGGGCCTGAGGACGATCCCTTTGCCCATGTCATCACCGGCGACATCATGTCACCCGGCACCACGGACGCAGCGGTGCAGACCATGACCGAGTGGCTTGCGCCGATCCTCGCGCGATAGGGCTTGCCCTTGTCCGCGCGCAGGTGTCATGCTGATGGCCAAGGGGCGCAGATCCCCGGAGTAGAGGCCATGTCGATGAACAGTGATCCGGTTGTTTTTCTACCCGGCATGATGTGCGACGCGCGCCTCTTTGCGCCGCAGATTGCCGATCTGAGCCGTGACACGGCCGTGACTGTCGCGCCGATCACCTGCGGCGAGCGGATCGAGGAAATCGCATCGAACCTGCTCGATCTCCTGCCCGCGCGCTTTGCGCTGGCGGGGCTCTCGATGGGTGGCATTGTTGCCATGGAACTCCTGCGGCGAGCGCCGGAGCGCATCACCAAACTCGCGTTGATGGATACCAACCCGCTGGCCGAAACCCCGCAATCCGCCGCCGGATACGAGCCGTTTGTCGCCAAGCTGCGCGCAGGGCTGATGTCCGAGGCGGTGGCGATGATGCTGGGCGGAGATGTTCTGGCACCGGGGCCTGCGCGCGCCGAGGTGCTGGCGCTGGCCGCGCTGATGGCGCAGGGGCTGGGGGCGGAGGCCGTCATCCGCCAAGTGCGCGCGCTGCAACGGCGGCGGGATTATCAGGGCACTCTGAGGCGCTGCAAGGTGCCCACGCTGATCCTGTGCGGGGCCGAGGATCGGCTCACGCCGCCGCGCCGCCATGAATTCATGGCCGGGCTGATGCCCAATGCGCGGTTGGTCACCGTCGAGGGTGCCGGACACCTGCCCGTTCTGGAGCAGCCCCAGATCGTCATCGCCGCACTGCGCGGCTGGCTGGCGCAACCGCTCGTGCTGCAAAACCGGGTTCGCGCCTGACGGGTCAGGCGCGCGCGGTGTTGCGGTTGGCGGGTTGCGGTGCGGCCTTGGCCGCGTTCTGGTCGATGAAATCGAGCACCAGCGGGCGGATGTTGTTGCGCCACGACCGGCCCGCGAAGATACCGTAATGGCCCGCCTCCGGCTCGATGTAATTGGCCTTCATGTGATCGGGCACGCCGGTGCACATATCAAGCGCGGCGACGCATTGGCCGGGCGCGGAAATGTCGTCCTTGCCGCCCTCCACGGTCTTGATCGCGACACGGGTGATCTTGCCGATATCGACTCGGTGGCCGTCCACCACAAAGCGGTTCTGCGCGATTTCCAGCCCCTTGAACACACGTTCGACCGTCGAGAGGTAAAACTCGGCGGTCATGTCCATCACCGCCAGGTACTCGTCATAAAAGCGGTTATGGGCGTCGTTGTCGCTGGCCTCGCCCTGCGCCACGCGCACGATCTGATCGGTGAATGCCTTGGAGTGCCGCTCGGCGTTCATCGACATGAAGGAGGCGAGTTGCAGAAGGCCGGGATAGACCATGCGCCCGACACCCTTATGGGAAAAGCCGACACGCTGGATCATCATCTCTTCGAGCTGGCCCATGGTCACACGGCGACCAAAATCCGTCACGTCGGTGGCCGCCGCATCGGGGTTGACCGGCCCGCCGATGAGAGTGAGGGTGCGCGGCTGCGCCTCGGGGTCAAGCTCTGCGAGATAGGCGGTGGCCGCCAGCGTCAGCGGCGCGGGCTGACAGACGGCGATCACGTTGATATCGGGACCGAGTGCCTTCATGAAATCGACAAGATAGAGGGTGTAATCCTCGATATCGAACTTGCCCTCGGAGACCGGGATATCGCGCGCGTTATGCCAGTCGGTGACATAGACCTCGCAATTGACGATCAGCGATTTGACGGTCGAGCGCAGCAGCGTGGCGTAATGACCCGACATGGGCGCGACCAGCAGGATCTTGCGCGGCTGTTCCGGGCGGCCCGAGACGTTGAAGTGAATGAGATCGCCGAACGGCCGAGAGACGACGGTCTCGATGTTCACCAGATGGTCGCGCCCGTCCTCGTGCGTAAAGGTGCGGATGCCCCAATCGGGCTTGGCCACCATGCGCTCGAACGTGCGTTCCGTGACCTGACCCCAGGCAGACATCCATTGAAAAGCAGGATTTGGCACCATGCTGAAAAGCGGATAGGATGCGAATGACAGCGCGGAGGCCCCCAGCCATTGGTTTGCATTGCGGAAAGATTCCATCAGGTCATAGGTTGCCATCTGGCGCATGATCGTCTCCTTGAGAGGGAGTGGGCGGAAAATTTACCGCGGTCGAGTCTCCGGCATGAGAACCGTATGCTGCATAGCAGAAATTGTTAAGGGGAAATGTAAAAAATGACAACCGAGACCGAAGTCGCAGGTAAAAATGTCGATAAGCTCAACGAAAACCTTGCGAAAGTCGAAGAGTTGTCGCAGCGCTTCATCAAGGCGCTGGCCTCACGCAATCCCGCGAATCCCACGCTAAGCGCCCCCTCGCAGGAGCTTTTCGTCAAGGCGGCCCAATCTTACTGGTCTGAAATGATTGAGAATCCGGGGCGGATTTACGAACAGCAACTGGAATACTGGGGCAAGTCCGTGCGCCATTTCCTGGATGCCCAACAGTTGTTGATCCGCGGCACCCCGGTCGAGGAGGAAGGGCCCGATCCTCTGGAAGGGGACAAGAGATTCGCCAACCCGCTGTGGAACAGCCACCCGTATTTCCGTTACATCAAGCAGCAATACGCCCTGAATTCACAGGCCATCGAACATGCCCTCGACGACATCGAGGAGGACCTGCCGCCCAAGGAGCGCAAGCGGCTCGATTATTTCGCCCGGCAGATCATCGACATGATGTCGCCCACCAACTTTCTGAGCACGAACCCCGACGCGCTTGAACGCGCCGTGGCGACCGAGGGCGAGAGCCTTGTGAAAGGGCTGGAGAACCTGATTGCCGATCTGGAGGCCAACAGCGGCGAACTGGTCGTGCGGCTGGCCGATGACCGCGCGTTCGTTCTGGGCGAGAACATCGCCACCACGCCCGGAGAGGTGGTCTATCGCAATCACATGATGGAACTGATCCAATATGCCCCCGCGACAGATGAGGTTCATGCCACGCCGATCGTGATCTTCCCGCCCTGGATCAACAAGTTCTACATTCTCGATCTCAAGCCCGAGAACAGCCTGATCAAATGGATCACCGAACAGGGCTACACGCTCTTCGTGGTCAGTTGGGTCAATGCCGATGCCAGCCATGCCGATATCGGCATGGATGATTACATCGAGGACGGGTTCCTGACCGCCATCCGGGAGGTCAAGGCGATCACCGGCGAGAAACAGGTCAATGCCGTGGGGTATTGCATCGCGGGCACGACGCTGCATCTCACCCTCGCGCTGATGGCCAAACGCGGCGACAAATCCGTGAAATCGGCCACCTTCTTCACCGCGCTCACCGATTTCTCGGAGCAGGGCGAATTCACCCCCTTCCTGCAGGACGATTTCATCGACGGTATCGAGAAAGAGGTCTCGGCGCAGGGCGTGCTGCGCTCCTTCATACTGGGACGCACCATGTCCTTCCTGCGGTCGCGCGATCTGATCTATCAACCCGCCGTGCGCCACTACATGATGGGCGAGGCCCCGCCCGCCTTCGATTTGCTCTACTGGAACGGTGACGGCTCCAACCTGCCGGGACGGATGACGGTGCAATATCTGCGCGGCCTGTGTCAGGGCAACGAATTCGTCGAGGGCGGAATCGAGCTTTGTGGCGAGCGGCTGCATGTCTCGGATGTGAAGGTGCCGCTGATGTCGGTCACTTGCGAAGGCGACCATATCGCGGCGTGGAAGGATTGCTATCGCGGCTTTCAGCAGACAGGTGCCAGGGACCGCACCTTCATCGTATCGGAATCCGGCCATATCGCGGGGATCGTCAACCCGCCCGCCAAGAAGAAATACGGCCACTACACCAATGACGACCTGAGCGGGAACGCCGATGCCTGGCTGGCGGGCGCGGCCCGGCACGAGGGCTCGTGGTGGCCGCGATGGGAGGCGTGGCTGGCCAAGCGCTCGGGCAAGATGATCCCCGCCCGCGACCCGGGCGATTCGGAGCACAAACCCCTCGCCCCGGCCCCCGGAACCTATGTCCGGAAAAAGGCAACCATCTGATCGCACGGATAAATCCGGACTCCATGACAGTTTTGCTGCACCGCAGAAAAAATCCTTGAAATGCTGCGGTGCAGCACGTATATTCCTCTCAGTTGCACAACACAGCGGATGCCCCGCTCCAACTGAAAGGACTACGATCATGACCAAGACCCAGGACTTCACCGCCGTGTTCAAAGATTTCCTCGGCGCGTTCCCGGTTGACACCAAGGCGTTCGAGGACTCCTTCAAGAACCAGGCCGCCCTGAACGAGAAGCTGTCGGGCGTTGCCCTTTCGGCTGCCGAGAAGTCGGCTGAAATCTCGAGCAAATGGACCAAGGAAACCCTGGCCAAGCTGGCCGAGATGTCCAAAGCCAAGACCGAGCCGGCAGACTACGCCAAGGCGATGACCGATTTCGCATCGGCCAATGCCGAAGTGGCCGCCGAGCACCTCGCCGCCTATGCCGAAGTCGCGAAAAAAGTGCAGGCCGAGACCGTCGAACTGCTTCTCGCCGCTGGCAAGAACATCCAGGAAGAAGCCGCCAGCGCCGTCAAGAAAGCCGCTGACGACGTGACCGCCGCGACCAAGAAAGCGACCACCGCCGCCAAGTAATCGGCCACGGTCGGAGTTGCCGGACTGTCCCATTCCCCTCCCAAGCGGGACAGGATCCGTGCAGGGCGAGCCAATGCGGCTCGCCCTTTCTTTTTGCCGCGCACGCAGCTAAGCTGCAATGCAGCGCTGCACACCCTGGGAGGGTTCCCTTTGGCCGATACGAAAAAACCGCTGCTGATCAAACGCTATGCCAGCCGCCGCCTCTACAATACCGAGACCTCGGATTACGTGACGCTCGAGGATATCGCCTCGTTCATCCGAGAAGGGCGCGAGGTTCAGATCATCGACCTCAAGTCAGGCGATGACCTGACACGTCAATACCTGCTCCAGATCATCGCCGAACACGAGAGCCGCGGCGAAAGCGTGCTGCCCATCAACGTGCTCACCGATCTGGTGCGCAGTTACACGACGCAGGCCACCAGCGTGGTGCCCGAATTCCTTGCCGCCAGCTTCGAGATGCTGCGCGACGGACAATCCAAGCTGCTCCAGAACATGACCAAGGCCAACCCGCTCGCCGCCATGCCGGGCATGGAGGCGATGCGCGCCCAGCAGGAGGCCTTCATGAAGGCGATGACGGGCGGCTTTGGCGGCCTGTCCGGGACCGGACCGAAGCAGGAGACCGGCGACGAAGGCGAAGATCTCGACTCGATCCGCAAGCAGCTTGCCGAATTGCAGGCCAAGCTGTCGAAAATCGACAAGTAGGCCGCGATGGCCGAGGGTCGGGGGCGGATCACCCTCTGGGGCATAGAGGTGTTCATGGCCGCCGCCGACGAGCGGTCCATTTCCGCTGCCGCCCGCCGTCTCGGGTCCAGCCCTTCGGCGGTGAGCCAGCAACTCACCAATCTCGAGGGTGCGGTGGGGGCCACGCTCCTGCAACGCAACGCGCGCCCGATCCGTCTCACGCCCGCAGGCGAGATCATGCACCGGCGGGCCCGCGCCATCCTCGACGAGGCGGCACAGGCCCGCGCCGAACTTGCCATGTCGCATCTCTCGACGCTGACGCGATTCCGTCTCGGCACGATCGAGGATCTGGAGGCCGATGTAACACCGCATCTGCTCACCCATATGGCGGGCGATCTCAAGGGGTGTCAGTTCCTTCTGGAAACCGGGGCCAGCCATGACCTCTATGACCAGCTTGACGCGCGCGCGCTCGACATCATCGTGGCGTCGGAACTGGGCGACGGTGATGACTGGACCGAGGTGCATCCCGTCTTGCGCGAATGTTTCGTGGTGGTCGCCCCCAAGGGCGCGATCCGCCCCGAACGCGAGCTTCTGCGCGAGTTGAAGCGCCTGCCGCTGATCCAGTATACGCAGCGGCATTACATGGGCCGCCTCATCTCGGCGCATATGGCACGCGAGGGGCTGAGCCTGCCCTACCGGTTCGAACTGGACAGCTACCACTCCATCCTTGCGCTGGTGGGACAGGGGGCGGGCTGGTCGGTCCTGACGCCTCTGGCGCTCATGCGGGCACGCCGCTTTGCCGATCAGATCGACGTGATGGAACTGCCGCTGCCCCCCCTCACCCGCACGATCAGCGTGATCGCGCGCAAGGGCATCCTGCAGGACATGCCCGCACGGATCGCGGCGCGGCTCAAACCGGTGTTGCAGGAGGCCGTTGTCGCACCGGCCATCGCGCGCCATCCGTTCCTCGCCTCGGGGCTGACGCTGCTATGACCCGCGCCGCTCGGCAAAGAACCGCGTGAGCAGCGCCTCCGCTTCGCCCGCGCCGATCCCGTCATAGACCTCCGGCACGTGGTGACATTGCGGATGCGAAAACACCCGCGCCCCTTGCGCCACGCCGCCCGATTTCGGATCGCCCGCCCCGTAATAAAGCCGCGAGATCCGCGCAGCCGAGAGCGCCGCCGCGCACATCGCGCATGGCTCCAGCGTCACGTAAAGATCATGACCGGGCAAGCGTTCCGATCCGGCCGCCGCACAGGCCTGCCGCAGCGCGAGGATCTCCGCATGTGCCGTCGGATCGCTCAATTCCCGCGTCCGGTTGCCCGCCCGCGCCACGATTTCCCCCGAGGGCGCCACCACCACAGCCCCCACGGGCACCTCGCCGCGGCGGGCGGCGGCCAGCGCCTCGTCCAGCGCGGCGTGCATATGGCTGCGAAACACCATGTGGGCTTGTCGCCCGCGCGCGGCCCTTTCGCAAGCCCCGGCTTTGCGCTATGGCCGCGTCCATGAACAGCACCCCCCCAGAAGGCGAGCGTATCGCCAAGGTCATCGCCCGGTCGGGCCGCGCCAGCCGTCGCGAGGCCGAACGCCTCATCGCCGAGGGCCGCGTCACCGTGAACGGCGCGAAAATCACCTCGCCCGCGCTCAATGTCACCGCCGCCGATCAGATCGTGGTGGACGGGATTGCGCTTGCCGCGCCCGAACCCGCCCGCCTCTGGCTCTACCACAAGCCCAAGGGGCTCGTGACCACCAGCCGCGACGAAAAGGGCCGCCCCACCATCTATGACGACCTGCCCGGGGACATGCCCCGCGTGATCAGCGTCGGCCGGCTCGACCTCAATTCCGAGGGGCTGTTGCTGCTGACCAACGATGGCGAACTCAAACGGCGTCTGGAACTGCCTTCGACCGGCTGGCTGCGCCGCTACCGTGTGCGCGTCAACGGCACGCCGTCGGATGCCACATTCGAGCCATTGCGCAAGGGACTGACCCTCGACGGCGAGCGCTTCCAGCCGATGACCGTCACGCTCGACCGTCAGAAAGGCGCCAATGCCTGGGCCACGGTGTCCATCCGCGAGGGCAAGAACCGCGAGATCCGCCGCGCGATGGAGGCGCTGGGGCTGGTGGTCAACCGGCTCATCCGCCTTTCCTACGGCCCGTTTCAGCTCGGCAAGCTCGACCCCGGCGCGGTCGAGGAAATCCGCGCCCGCGTGCTGCGCGACCAGCTTGGCCTCACCGCCCCCGACGCGCCCGCGCCGCTCAAGCCCAAACCCAAACCGCAGCGCAGCCGCCGCCCGCGCGCCTGATTTCTTCTGGCCTGAAATATCCCGGGGGTGTGGGGGCTGGCCCCCACTTGACCCTGCGTGTGGGGGCTGGCCCCCACTTTACCATGCGTGTGGGGGCTGGCCCCCACGCCGCGCTCAGAGGTCAATCGCCGCCATCACCTCCGGCTCGACCACCTCGACCCCCGGCAAGGCCGCCACCAGCGCTGCCGCCGATTGTTCGAGGATCGGGAAGGTGCGGTAATGGCACGGGATCACCACCTTGAAATCGAAAAAGGTCCTGGCGGCATAGGCGGCACGCGCCATGTCCATTGTAAAATGCCCGCCCGCGCAGAGGATGCCGATATCGGGCGCGTGCAGGGCGTTGAACACGCCCATATCGGCCATCACGTCGGTGTCGCCCGAGAGATAGATCACCCGGCCTTCCCCGGCGACCATGTAGCCGCATTCGCTGCCCGTCACCTGTGGGCCGTCGGGCGTGGCGATCGAGGTGGAGTGCGTCGCGTGCACCATCGTCACCTTGACGCCAGCCAGATCGACCGTGCCACCCTTGTTGAAGCCCACGGTCTCGATCCCCTCCCTTTCGGCCCAGAAGGACATGAGGTCGTATTGCCCCACCACCGGCACGCCCAGCCGTTTGGCCAGCGGCAGCACATCGGCCACATGGTCGAAATGCGCATGCGTCAGCAGGATATGCGTGGCCCCTTCGGTTGCCGCCGCGTGGCTGTCCTCGGGCAGCATCGGATTGCCGTTGAGCCACGGATCAACAAGCAGGACCTGCCCGCCGATCTCGAGGCGGAACGAACTGTGGCCAAGCCAGATTATGCGCATTTGGGTCTCCCTTCCCCTTGTGTCGCGCATAGCCTAGCAGAGCTGTTGTCGTTGAAAACCCCCGCCCGCTTGCCTCTGCCGCGCCGCGCGGGTAAACGCATTCCGACCCGATCATGGAGCGCTGCATGTCCATCGACACCACAACCGCCGCCCGCGTGGCCAAGCTTGCGCGCATCCGCGTGGATGAGGCAGCACTTCCCGCGCTTGCGCAGGAATTCAACACCATTCTCGGCTTCATCGAGCAGTTGAACGAGGTTGATGTGACCGGCGTCGAGCCGATGACCTCCGTCACGCCGATGCGTCTCAAGCGCCGCGCCGATGTGGTGACGGATGGCGACCGGCAGGCCGCGATCCTGTCGAATGCGCCGGATGCGCGAGAGGGCTTCTTTGCCGTGCCGAAAGTGGTGGAATGAGCATGACCGATCTCAACACGCTGACCATTGCGGGCGCGCGCGACGCGCTGCGAAAGGGCGAGGTGACGAGCCTTGATCTGACCGAGGCGTGCCTCAAGGCCATCGAGGGAGCGGGCGCGCTGGGTGCCTTTGTCCACCACACACCGGATCTGGCGCGCGATCAGGCACGGGCGGCGGATGCGCGGCTCAAAGCGGGCGACGCGCCCGCGATGTGCGGGATTCCCCTCGGGATCAAGGATCTTTTCTGCACCAAAGGCGTGCCAAGTCAGGCGGCCAGCCGCATCCTGCAAGGGTTCAAACCGGAATACGAATCGACCGTCACCCAGAACCTCTTTGACGCAGGCGCGGTGATGCTGGGCAAGCTCAACATGGACGAATTCGCCATGGGGTCGTCGAACGAGACCTCGTGCTACGGCAATGTGGTCAACCCGTGGCGGCGCGGCAATGACGCCACGCCGCTCACGCCCGGCGGCTCATCGGGCGGTTCGGCCAGCGCCGTGGCCGCCGATCTCTGCCTTGCGGCGACCGGCACCGATACCGGCGGCTCGATCCGCCAACCAGCGGCCTTTGCAGGCATCACCGGCATCAAACCCACCTATGGCCGCTGCTCGCGCTGGGGCATTGTCGCCTTTGCCTCGTCGCTCGATCAGGCCGGTCCGATGACCAAATCGGTGCGCGACGCGGCGATCATGCTGGGGGCAATGTGCGGGCACGATCCCAAGGACAGCACCTCCGCCGATCTGCCCGTGCCGGATTTCGAGGCGATGCTGTCGGGCGACATTCGCGGCAAGGTGATCGGGATTCCGAAGGAATACCGAATGGACGGTATGCCCGCCGAGATCGAAACGCTCTGGTCCGAGGGTGCGGCGATGCTGCGCGACGCGGGCGCGGAGATTCGCGATATCAGCCTGCCGCATACCAGATACGCGCTGCCCGCCTATTACGTGATCGCGCCTGCCGAGGCCTCAAGCAATCTCGCGCGCTATGACGGGGTGCGCTATGGCCACCGCGCGAAGCTGGCGCAGGGCGACGGCATCACCGAGATGTATGAAAAGACCCGCGCCGAGGGCTTCGGGCCGGAGGTGCAGCGGCGCGTGATGGTCGGCACCTATGTGCTCTCGGCCGGGTTCTACGACGCCTATTACAACCGCGCGCGCCGCGTGCGCACGCTCATCAAGCGCGATTTCGAGGAGGTGTTCTCCGCCGGGGTCGATGCGATCCTGACGCCCGCCACGCCCTCGGCGGCCTTTGGTCTGGGCGAGATGGCAGAGGCCGATCCGGTGCAGATGTATCTCAACGACGTGTTCACCGTGACGGTGAACCTTGCGGGTCTTCCCGGCATCTCGGTGCCTGCGGGTCTGGACCGGCAGGGGCTTCCGCTTGGCCTGCAACTGATCGGTCGGCCTTGGGAAGAGGGCGATCTGCTCAACACCGCCTATGCGCTGGAGCGTGCGGCGGGGTTTGTGGCCAAGCCCGCGAAATGGTGGTAAGCCCAGTCCTGTCGGGTCGTTTTTAGGAAGTCGTCCATGCGCTCTCTCTCTCTTGTCGGTGTTCTTGCGGTGCTGGCCGCCTGTTCCCCTGCGATCCCCGATAGCGGCCCGGCCGTGGACCCCGGAGCCGGCGTGGGTTTCGGCAATTATCAGGATTATCAGCGCCAGAAGGCCGAGCGCGAGGCGGCGCTTGCGGGCGCGGCCCTGCCGCCGCCCAATGCGGTGTCCTCCGAACCGCTGGGCGCCAGCGCAGCCCCGGCGAGCGAGGCCGAGCGCCTGGCCGCCGACACCCGCGCCGCCCTCGGGGTCGATCCCGCAACGGGCCGCGAGATGGTGCAGGCCAGCCCCTCGAACCCGCCGCCTGCGGTGACCAACGCGGTGGGGATCTCGCAGGAGAATAGTTTCGACGCGGTCGGATCGGAACGCTCGATCGAGCAGGACGCGGCCCGGATCGCACAAAATCGCGCGCAATATCAGGTGGTTCAACCCGAGGCGATCGGCCCGCGCCCCGGCGATGTCGGCCCCAATGTCGTGGCCTATGCGCTGGCCACCAACCACCCGCGCGGCACCCAGATCTATCGCCGCGTCGGTGTCAATCTGCAAGCCAAGGCCGAGCGGGCCTGCCGCAGCTATCCGTCGCCCGATCAGGCACAACTCGACTTTCTGAGCCGGGGCGGGCCGGAGCGCGACCGTCTGGGGCTGGACCCCGATGGCGACGGCTATGCCTGTGACTGGGATCCCGCGCCGTTCCGCCGCGCGGTGCAGAACTGAGCGTGACGGAGGGGATGACGGGGGCGGTCCTAAGCCGCCCCTCGCCCAACCACGGCCCGCGCCGCGATGGCGCGCGCCCCGACCTGATCGTGCTGCACTACACCGCGATGACGAACGCCGAGGCCGCGCTCGAGCGGCTTTGTGATCCTGGGGCGGAGGTCTCGGCGCATTACCTGATCGCCGAAACCGGCACGATCTGGCACCTGGTGCCCGAAAACCTGCGCGCCTGGCACGCCGGGGCCGGACGATGGGGCCGGGTGCGCGATGTCAATTCGCGCTCCATCGGGATCGAGCTGGCCAATACCGGCGCGCACCCCTTTCCCGCACCGCAAATGTCGGCGCTGCGCGCGCTGATGGCCGGGATCATGGCGCGTTGGTCCATTCCTCCCGCCCGTGTCATCGCCCATTCCGACATGGCACCGCTGCGCAAATCCGATCCGGGACCGCGCTTTGACTGGCGCGGGCTGGCGCGTGACGGGCTGACGGTCTGGTCGGATGCCATGGACCAGGCATGCAATATGGGTGCGTTCCTGCGCGACGCCGGACGGTTTGGCTATGACATTGGCGACAACGCGCCCGAGACCGTGCTCAATGCCTTTCGCCTGCGCTTTCGGCCCTCGGCGCGCGGCCCGCTCGACAGCACCGATTGCGCGCGCATGGCCGATCTGGCCGCGCGCTTTCCCGTTGACCGGACAACGCCGACCGCCTAAATCGGGCAACGCGCGGAGGGCTGGATGGCCGCGACACGCCCGTGAGGGAGTGGCGAGGAAAGTCCGGACTCCACAAGACAACGGTGCCGGGTAACGCCCGGCCGGGGCAACCCGAGGGAAAGCGCCACAGAGAAGAGACCGCCCAGCGGGCCCGGCCTTGCCGACGCGGCTGGGCAAGGGTGAAACGGTGGGGTAAGAGCCCACCGCGGGACGGGCAACCGGACCGGCATGGCAAGCCCCACCGGGAGCAATGCCGAATAGGGACCGCGCGCGGGGCACTGGTCGGGCAACCGATACCGCCCGCAGGCCATGTCTTGGCCCGGCGGTCCGGGTAGGCAGCCAGAGGCGCGCGGGCAACCGCGCGTCAAGACGAATGGTCATCCAGGGAGGGTTTCCTCCTGGACAAAATCCGGCTTACAGGCCCTCCGCGCGCTCTTTTCATTTCTGCCGGGGGGATTAGAACCAAGGCCATGCCGTATCAGTGGAGCGCCCCGCCGCAAGGGGCACAGGACGACATCACGCTTACGCTCTGGCCGCACCGATCTTTGCCGCGGCGGGGCTTCGCGGGGTTTGTGCTGGCCACCTTCGTGCTGATCTGTATTCCGCTCTTGCCGCTCTTGGGCACGGTCGTGCTGTGGGGGTTGCTGCCGTTTTTGCTTCTTGCCGTCGGCGGCATCTGGTGGGCGCTTGAGGCCACCTATCGCAGCGCGCGGCTGAACGAGGTGCTGACACTCGGCCCTGATGAGGTGCATCTGCGGCGCGTGGAGGCCAGGGGCGAGGCGCGCGAATGGCAGTGCAACCGCTATTGGACGCGGGTGACACTGCATGTCACGGGCGGGCCGGTGGCGCATTACGTGACGCTTGCGGGCAATGGCCGCGAGGTCGAGATCGGCGCGTTTCTCTCGGAGGACGAGCGCAAGGCGCTCTATGCCGATTTGTGCAGGGCGCTGCCCGTGGTGCCACAAGCGGGTTGACGCTTCCTCCGGTCAGTACGGAACGGTAAAGAACCCGGCACGGGGGCCGGGTCCTTTATGTGGCGCCCGTGGTTCAGCGTTTCTCGATATCCACGTAATCGCGCAGCGTCGCGCCCTGATAGAGCTGGCGCGGGCGGCCGATCTTCATTTGCGGATCGGCGATCATCTCTTTCCACTGCGAAATCCAGCCGATCGTGCGCGAGACGGCAAAGATCGGCGTGAACATCGATGTGGGGAACCCCATCGCTTCGAGGATGATGCCCGAGTAGAAATCCACGTTCGGGAAGAGCTTCTTGTCGGCGAAATAGGGGTCGGCCAGCGCCTGTGCCTCCAACTCCTTGGCGACCTGAAGGATCGGGTTGTTCTCGACCCCCAGAAGCTCCAGCACCTCATCGGCGGATTGCTTCATCACCTTCGCGCGCGGATCGAAGTTCTTGTAGACGCGATGGCCAAAGCCCATCAGGCGGAACGGATCGTCCTTGTCCTTGGCGCGCGCGATGAATTCGGGGATGCGGTCGGGCGTGCCGATCTCGCGCAGCATCTCAAGGCACGCCTGGTTGGCGCCGCCATGCGCGGGCCCCCAGAGGCAGGCGATGCCCGCCGCGATGCAGGCAAACGGGTTGGCCCCCGACGACGACGCCAGCCGCACCGTCGAGGTCGAGGCGTTCTGCTCGTGATCGGCATGCAGGGTAAAGATCCGGTCCATCGCGCGGCTCAGGATCGGGTTGACCTCGTAATCCTCGGCGGGCACGGCAAAGCACATGCGCAGGAAATTCGACGCGTAGTCGAGATCGTTGCGCGGGTAGACGAAGGGCTGTCCAACCGAATACTTGAACGCCCAGGCCGCGATGGTCGGCATCTTGGCGATGAGCCGGATCGACGCCACCTCGCGCTGCCATTCGTCGCGCACATCGGTGCTGTCATGGTAGAAGGCCGACATCGCGCCGACCACGCCCACCATGATCGCCATCGGATGCGCATCGCGGCGGAAACCGCGGAAGAAATACTGCATCTGCTCATGCAGCATGGTGTGATTGGTCACACGGGCTTCGAAATCCTCAAGCTCGGCGGGCGAGGGCAATTCGCCGTAAAGCAGCAAATAGCAGACTTCGAGGAAATGCGATTTCTCGGCCAGTTGGTCGATGGGATAACCGCGATGCAGAAGCTCGCCCTTGTCACCGTCGATGAAGGTGATGGTGCTGTCGCAGCTTGCCGTCGAGGTGAAGCCCGGATCGTAGGTGAACACCCCGGCAGTGCCATAGAGCTTGCGGATGTCGATCACGTCCGGCCCTGCGGTCGGTGAGAAGATCGGCAAGTCATAGGTCTTGCCGTCGATTTCCAGCTTTGCGGATCTTTTCTCGTCAGACATCAGGGGTCCTCCCTTGCAGCGACCGAAAGCGCGCGGAGTGCGCCCCGGACCGGGTAAGTGTCATGCCTGCCCGAGGATCAATCCCCGACGCAGGCGGCATCGGTCAGCCGGGCGGTGGTTTCGTCCCGCCCAAGGACCAGCATCATGTCGAACACGCTCGGTGTCGCGGTTCGGCCCGCGAGCGCGGCCCGCAGAGGGCCGGCAAGCTTGCCGAACTTCATTCCATGGTCTTCGGCGAATTGGGTTACCAATTCCTCAATACCGTCACGCGTCCACGTAGCATTTTGCAACTGCGGCGTCAATTCTCTCAGTATACCACGGGATACATCACCGAGATGCACCGCTGCCGCCGCTTCCGGCACGACGGGGCGTTCGGCAAGAATAAAGGTCGCTTTGTCAAGAAGTTCGGGGAATGTCTTGGCACGCTCCTTCAGACAATACAGGCCCCGTTCCAGCAAGGACATCTTGGCTTCGGAGAGCGGCGGCTGATCGGTCGCAGCGAGGAATCCCCGCAATTCATGCAGCAGCGCAGCATCCTCCATCGCCGCGATATGCTGGCCGCAGAGATTCTCGAGCTTCTTGAAGTCGAGTCGCGCGGGCGATTTGCCGATTCCGGTGATGTCGAACCACGCCTGCGCCTCGGCATCGCCAAAGAACTCGGCATCGCCATGGCTCCAGCCAAGCCGCGCAAGGTAATTGCGCATCCCCGCCGCCGGATAGCCCATCTTCTGGTATTCCTCGACACCAAGAGCGCCGTGGCGCTTGCTGAGCTTCTTGCCGTCGGGGCCGTGAATGAGCGGGATATGCGCATAAACAGGCAGCGGCCAGCCCATGGCCTGATAGATCATCATCTGGCGCGCGGCATTGTTGAGGTGATCGTCGCCCCGGATCACATGCGTCACGCCCATATCGTGGTCATCCACCGCCACCGCCAGCATATAGACCGGAGTGCCATCGCTGCGTAACAGCACCATGTCATCAAGCTGGTCGTTGCGGATGGTGACATCGCCCTGCACCACATCGCGGATCACCGTTGCGCCTTCAAGCGGGGCCTTGATGCGGATCACGAAGGGCGCGTCGGGATGGGTGGCGGGATCGGCGTCACGCCAGGGACTGCGAAAGAGGGTCGAGCGGCCCTCGGCGCGGGCCGCCTCGCGCGCGGCCTCGATCTCCTCCTGCGTGGCAAAGCATTTATAGGCCTTGCCCGCCGTCAGAAGCTGATGCGCCACCTCGGCATGGCGGGGGGCGCGGGCAAACTGGCTCACCGCCTCGCCATCATGGTCAAGCCCCAGCCAGGCCAGCCCGTCGAGAATCGCGCGGCTCGCCTCGGGGGTGGAGCGGGCGCGGTCGGTATCCTCGATCCGAAGCAGGAATTTGCCGCCGCGCCCCCGCGCATAGAGCCAGTTGAAGAGGGCCGTGCGCGCGCCCCCGATATGCAGATATCCGGTGGGCGAGGGGGCAAAACGGGTCACGACCTGTTGCGACATGGGCAAGCTTAACCTTTTGGTAAGGATCATCGGGTGAGAATGCGTTCTGTGTATCGGCCCGCCGGGAGGGTGACAAGTGCGGCGCACCGCAGAGGGGATCGCGGCTGTCTGGCTCGCGCAGAGGGGGGCGCTCTTTCCATGGGTGCCGGTGCTGCTTTCGGTTGGGGTCGGCGGATATTTCGCCCTGTCACAAGAGCCGCCTGTCGCTGTGCTGGCGGTCTCGGGCGGGCTTGGCGCGGCCCTTCTCATGCTGGCGCTCTGGCGCGGGCGGGAATGGTCCGGGCCTCTGGGCGTGGCAGGGGCGAGCCTGCTCATCGGGTTTGCCATCGCCGGCGCGCGGGCGCACTGGGTCGCGGGGCCGGTGCTCGGCTGGCGGTATTACGGGCCGGTCGAGGGGCGGATCGTGGGGATCGACCGATCCGCGTCGGACGCGTTGCGCCTCACGCTCGACCGGGTGGTGTTGTCGCGGGTCGATCCGGTCCGTGTGCCGCACCGCGTGCGCGTCTCGCTCCATGACACGGGTGGGGTGGCGCCGATGGCCGGCTTGCGGGTGATGACCACGGCACATCTGGCCCCGCCTTCGGGACCGGTCGAGCCGGGCGGCTTCGACTTTCGCCGCCACGTCTGGTTTCAGGGAGTGGGCGCTGTCGGCTATGCCCGTGTGCCGCTGCTGGCGGTGGAAGAGCCGGAAGGCGGGCCGCGCGTTTTCGCGGCACGCATGGCGCTGGCCGATCATGTGCGCGCGCGGATGCCTGGGCAGGTCGGTGCCTTTGCCGCCGCGATCATGACGGGCGATCGTTCAGGCTTGTCGCAGGAGACGCTGGCGGCGATGCGCATTTCGAACCTTGCGCATCTGCTGGCGATTTCGGGTTTGCATATGGGCCTTGTGGCGGGCTTTGTCTTTGCCGCCACGCGTCTGGCGCTTGCGGCGATCCCGCGTCTTGCCCTGCGCTGGCCGGTCAAGAAACTCGCCGCCGCCGTCGCGGTCCTCGCAGGTGCGGGCTATCTTGCGCTGTCGGGCGGCAATGTGGCGACCGAGCGCGCCTTTGTCATGGTCTCGGTGATGCTGGTGGCGGTGATGCTGGAGCGACGCGCGCTCAGCCTGCGGGCGGTGGCCGTCGCGGCCGTGATCCTGCTCTGCCTGCGGCCCGAGGCGCTGCTTGGGCCGGGCTTTCAGATGTCCTTTGCCGCGACCGTGGCGCTGGTGGCGGTGTTCGGGTGGTTGAGGGATGCGCGCGTGCCCCTTGGGCCGCGCTGGCTGCGGCCCGTGCTGGCGGTGGTGATCTCCTCGGCGGTGGCAGGGGCGGCGACCGCTCCGGTGGCCGCCGCGCATTTCAATCAGATGGCGCAATACGGTCTTCTGGCCAATTTGCTGAGCGTGCCGCTCATGGGGGTGCTGGTCATGCCCGCCGCGGTGGTCGCCGCGTTGCTGATGCCCCTCGGTCTCGATTGGGTGCCGCTCTGGGTGATGGAGCAGGGGCTGCGCTGGATCCTTCATGTGTCGAACCGGGTGGCGGGGCTGGACGGTGCCCGCATCGCGGTGGTGGCACCGGGGGCATGGGTCCTGCCGCTGATGGCGTTTGGTGCGCTGACGGTCGTTCTGTGGCAGGGGCGCGGGCGCATTCTCGGCCTTTTGCCGGTGCTGGTCTCTGTCTGGCTCTGGTCCGGGGCAGAACGCCCGCGTCTTCTGGTGTCGGACACGGGGGGGCTTGTGGGGGTGATGACCGCGACAGGCCGCGCGCTGAGCAAGCCGCGCGGGGCTGGGTTCGCGGCGGGAAACTGGCTGGAGAACGATGGTGACGCCGCGGATCAGTCAGAGGCCCATGCCCGCTGGCGCAACGACATGCTCGATCCTCTTGGCGTGGTGCTGGTCTCGGGCAAGGCGGCAGCACGCGTGCCGCGCGACTGTGGCGGGGCCGACTTCGTGATCTTCACGGCAGATCCGGAAAATCCACCCATCGGCCCCTGTCAGGTGATCGCGCCGGAAACGTTGCGCCGCTCAGGCGCGCTCGCCCTCGTGGAAAAGGCGGGTGTGCTGCGTTTGCAGAGCGCCGCCGACATCACCGGACAGCGCCTGTGGTCGCCTCAATAGCTGCGGATCAGCCCTACAAGGCGGCCCTGCACGCGCACCATGTCCTCGGGCAGGACACGGGTTTCATAGGCCGGGTTCGCGGCCTCGAGCGCGATGGCGTTGCCGCGCCGGAAGAAGCGTTTGAGCGTTGCCTCCTGATCCTCGATCAGCGCCACGACGATATCGCCGTTATCGGCCACCGAGGTTTCGCGGATGATGACGACGTCGCCGTCGTTGATCCCGGCCTCGATCATCGAATCGCCTTTGACCTCGAGCGCGTAATGCGTGCCGCGTCCCGCAACCATATCACCGGGAACGGCGACGGTGTGGCTGACATGGGCGATGGCCTCGATCGGGACACCGGCAGCAATGCGCCCCATGACCGGCAGCGTCACCGCTGTCGCCGTCTCGACAGGCAGAGCATTGGCCGGTTGCGGCGCGCTCGGGCGATCGCCCTCGATCACGCGCGGGGTAAAGCCCGTGGCCGCGCCGCCAAGCGCCTCGGGCAGTTTTACGATTTCGAGCGCGCGGGCGCGATGCGCCAGACGACGAATAAAGCCCCGCTCCTCCAACGCCGTGATAAGACGGTGGATGCCCGATTTCGACCGCAGGTCCAGCGCCTCGCGCATTTCATCGAAACTGGGCGGCACGCCATCGCGCTGCACCCGTTTCTGAATGAACTCCAGCAAATCGAGCTGTTTTTTCGTCAGCATCTCGCCGTCCTCGCAATAAATTCTCTTTTGTTCTATTCTCGTTCTCTCTTTGTGTCAATCCGAACGTGAAGTGTTGAGACCAAAAGGGCATGGTGGAAGGCCTTTGGCGATGCAGCGTGACGATCTATTCCGAAGTAAATTACAGTCTATATTGTAGCATCCAATTTTCGGAAAACGGGGCGTTAAACACGCCTATAATGCCCTCTTGATCTGCCACAGGTTCCAACCCACCACGCCCCAGATGCCGACAGCGATCACGGCCACGGGCAGGACCGTTCCGGACCACCAATGCAGGCCTGCCGCGATGCAGACAGCGGCGAGGATGCGTGGCACCCACCACCATCTGCCAAGCCGCGCCTGCATCCAGCGCCAGAGCGGGTGCGTCTCGGTCACGCCGCAATTGAGGAATGCCCGCGTGGTCAGCACGTCTCCCAATTGCGCCAACCCGAAGACCACCCAGACGAGGATCTCAAGCTCGCTCATGCCATCGCCCCGAACCGCTCGGGAGGGGTGTAGCTGTCACATCCCGGAAGCTAGTATGGCTGCTTCCTGAACAACTGCGGCTTGAGTTTGTGCCAGTCTTTCATCGCCTGCAAGGGCGATTTGCTGCCCAGGGCTGATTGCGGGAGCTTCTGGTTATAGAGCTAGACATAGCGGTTCAGCGTGGTTTCCAGTTCCTCACCAGATCGGAAGTGGTGGCTTTGCAGCACCTCCTCGATCCGACCGTTGAAGCGTTCAACCATGCCGTTGGTTTGCGGCGACTTGGGCGGGGTCAGGCGATGCTCGATACCAAGTTCGGTGCAGAGCTTGTCGAACTCGTGATCGCCGGTTGCGGCGCGCTTGCGCAGGCCGAACAGGCGATCGGTGAACTCCTTGCCGTTGTCGGCCAGGATGGTGCGGATGCGGATCGGGCAGGCGCGCTCCAGGTCGCGCAGGAAGCGCCGCGCATTGGCCGCCGTCTTTGCCTTGAAGATGCGGATGAAGACCCAGCGGGTCGCGCGGTCGATGGCGACGAACAGATAACGCCGTGAGGTTTCATCAGCCATTTGAGGCAGATACTTCACGTCGATGTGGAGATAACCGGGCTCGTAAGCCTTGAAGCCACTGTGTTTCGGCCGCCCCGAGCGCGCGGCCCTCGCCATCGCGCCGCCATTGCGCGGCCCTCGCCAGAAACCAGCGCAGCGCGGGGGCACACCAGGCGAACACCTCGATCCCGTCCTCTCTGGCCGCGCCCTGGGCGGCCTTGACCATCGCATCGATCTGCGCCGGGCCAAGGCCGAAGGCCGCCATCTCGGCGCGAAACCTGTCGGGACCGGCGGCGGGGGTCGATTGCCTCAGCATCGCCTCCGCCGCCATGGTCAGTTTTTTGTCTCGATCCCCGCCGTCGCGCGCTGTTAGGCCCCGGCCAGCCCCAGCGCGATATAGCTGTAGCCCATCAGCTGCTCGCGCGCCGTCTCGGAGAAGGGCACGGGCTGGCCGTCGATATCGGTGATCCCCTCCCAGTCGAGCCAGACCTGCCGCATCGCCTCGCGCGGGTTGCTGGCCAGCGCCTGACGCTCCTCCTCCGGCAGGATCAGGAACTTGGCGCGAAAGCTCTGCACCTCGATCCCGTCCTCGCCGGGGGCGTTGACCTTGACCGTCGCCCAGGTCACCGGTCGCGGGGTGAAGCGGAAAGCGGTCATTGGGCGGTGATCCTGAATTCGTTGGTGGCGTCATCGCGCAGGTAGAGCAGATCGAACGTGGCGGTGACCTCGTTGCCCGCCGCGCCCTCGCGCGCCGCGCGCGCCATGTCCCGCGCGCCCGCGACCGAGCGATAAAGCCCCGCCGCCTCGATCCGGGCGATGATGGGGGGCGAGTTGCAGGACCGGCGCGCTCATTGGAACACCCCGCCGAAATAGGCCTCGACCGTGGCCGCGATATCGGCCTCGTCGCCCGCGTCGAAGCCCAGAAAGGGCCGCGCCGGGATCTCGACCTGATCGACCATGATGAACTGGCCGTTGGGCAGGAAGAACGCGAGCTTGGCCGCCGCGTCGCTCTTGTCCAGCGGCTCGATGAACGCGCCGAACTGGTGGGTGGCGGCACAGGGTTCGTTGCTGCCTACCTCGACCGATCGTGCCCCGGCCTCTCGCGTGATGCCTCTCTGCAACTGGCCAGTATCCACCACCTCGGTGTCGGGCACCGTGAACATCTGATCGGGCGGGAAATACGTCCACTTGAACTCAGGCGACATGACCGGCACGCGCGGCATCACCTGATCGGCGATGAAGGCAACATCCGGGCTGCGGTAGTTGACGGCAATCGCGGTCAGGACCGGATCGACGACAAAGGGGGTGGGGGTGCTCATGGAAGGGCTCCTTCAGGATCAGGTCACGGAATGACGGGCGATGGCCACGTCGATGATGTCGCCATCCGACCAGGCCGACAGCGCGTAGGCGATCGCCTTGTTGCCCGCA
Organism: Roseovarius sp. MBR-79; assembly: GCF_053628555.1. Taxonomy (NCBI): domain Bacteria; kingdom Pseudomonadati; phylum Pseudomonadota; class Alphaproteobacteria; order Rhodobacterales; family Roseobacteraceae; genus Roseovarius; species Roseovarius sp. MBR-79. The sequence continues at coordinate 180,611 of NZ_JBRJGP010000008.1, forward strand.
CCCGCGGCTGCCGCGACACCAAGGCCGCTCGTGTTCGCGGTGATGGAGGCACCAGCGGCACCTGCGCCGGACATCTTCAGCTCTGCCGATCCCGACATGATGACATCGGCCATCTGGCCCTGGGCCGCGTCGAGCTGGCCGATGACGATCGGGGCCTCGTGCAGGCTCGGGTCATAGGCGGCGGCGATGGCCGACACCTGTGCCTCGGAGAACTCAAGGCTCTGGCCCGACATGGCGGTGTGGCGACCGGCGCGGAAGATGTGAAGCGGCTGTGTCATGGCCCGACATTAGGGCCTGAACCGGGGCCATGTCAGATGAAGGACTTCACATGATATGCGGGCGCGGGGCTGTGTGCGGTGTCACCACTCTAGGCGCTTCAGCTCCGGCTCCAGCGCGTCCATGAACGTGGTCAGCGTGCCGCCGCCCGCAAGCGCGCGATCGAGCGCGCCCCGGATCGCTTCCAGAACCTCGTCGCGCATCGCCTTGGCCACGACGAAATTGCTGGCGTGCTCGTTGCGCCAGATATCTCGGAAATCGAACCGGGCATCGGGCGGCGCGAGCCCCTTGGAGCGGAAGAACGCGAGCGCCTCCTCGGGACGCAGGCGTTTGAGCGCGTCGATCACGGGGCCACCGCGCCGGGCAGGCTGTCCTGCCCGTCCGGCACCTCCTCGTCATCGACCACCGCGCCCAGATCGCCCGCCAGCCGCGCGGCAAAGCTCGCCTCGGTCAAGAGAGCGGTCACCCCCGCCCATGGGCTGCGTCGTAGTCGAGGAGCGGGTTGATGGGGATGATCCGGTGCGGGTTCACCGTCTCGTGGCTGTAATGGTAGTGGCGCACGATGTGGTCGAAATTCACCGTCTCTTTCACACCCGGCCATTGGTAAAGCTCGCGCAGATAGCCCCAGAGGTTCGGATAGTCGACGATGCGCCTGCGGTTGCACTTGAAGTGCAGGTGATAGACCGGATCGAAGCGGATCAGCGTGGTGAAAAGCCGCCAGTCGGCCTCGGTCAGCCGCGCGCCCATCAGGTAGCGGTTCCGCGACAGGCGCTCTTCCAGCCAGTCGAGGCTTTCGAAAAGCGGCTGCACGGCGGCGTCATAGGCGGCCTGAGAGGTGGCGAACCCGGCCTTGTAGACGCCGTTGTTGACCGTGTCGTAGATGCGCGCGTTCACGGGCTCGATGGCCGCGCGCAGGTCTTCGGGCCAGTAATCGTCGGTGTTGCCGGTCAGCCCGTCAAAGGCCGTATTGAACATGCGGATGATTTCGGAGCTTTCATTCGAGACGATGGTCTCGCGCTCGGTATCCCAGAGGATCGGCACGGTGACGCGGCCCGAGATGTGCGGGTCTGCCTTGAGGTATATGTCGCGCGCAAACGGCAGGCCGTAAAGCCGGTCGCCCGTCGCACCGGGGTAATCGCTGCGGAATTCCCACCCTTCGGTCAGCATGTCGGGATGCACCACGGAGACGCCGATGTGATCCGTCAGCCCCTTGAGCGCGCGAAAGATCAGCGCGCGGTGCGCCCAGGGACAGGCCAGCGCGACATATAGGTGATAGCGGCCCGATTCCGCCCTGAACCCGCCTTCGCCCGAAGGGCCGGGGGCCCCATCGGCGGTGATCCAGTTTCGGAATTTCGCCGTGGATCGGACGAATTTTCCGCCGGTGGATTTGGTGTCATACCAGGTGTCGTGCCAGATGCCGTCAACGAGTTGTCCCATGGGTGCGGCCCTCCTTTGAGCGTCAAGGTAAGGCCGGGGCGCGCCCTGCTCCACCCGCCGCGCCGCGCAGCGCCCGTGCGGGGGCGCACAGCGGCCGTGGGGCGCGCGCGGGTCTTGACCGCGCCCGCGCCCCGCCGCAAGGTCGCGCCGCGCGAAGGAGAGCCATGATGACCCCCGAAGAAATCGCCCGCCTGCCCTATCGCCGCTGCGTCGGTGTGATGCTCGCCAATCCGGCGGGTCACGTCTTTGTCGGCCAGCGGCTCGACAATGACACCCCCGCCTGGCAGATGCCGCAGGGGGGCATCGACAAGGGCGAGAGTGTGACCGAGGCGGCGCTGCGCGAATTGTGGGAAGAGACCGGCGTGACCTCCGACAAGGTGCGCATAGAGGCGGAAACGCCGGACTGGCTGACCTATGACCTGCCGCACGAGATCGTGCCGCGCATCTGGAAGGGGCGCTATCGCGGGCAGGAGCAGAAATGGGTGCTGATGCGCTTTCTCGGGCAGGACGGGGATGTGAACATCGCCTCTGATCACCCGGAATTTTCGGAATGGCGCTGGCTGCCGCCCGAAGACCTCGTGGCCCATATCGTGCCGTTCAAGCGGGCGGTCTATGCCCGCGTGCTCGACGCGTTCCAGGGTCGGCTCTAGAGTTGCTCAAAAGTGGGAACCGGTTTTGAGCTTCTCGAACATGCGAAATCAATAAGTTAGAGCGTATCGTGTGAATTCGAATGAACGCGACACGCTCTGAGCCGCGCCCTCAGTCGAAAAACGGCGTCATCTGCGCCACGATCACGGAATTCTCGTCAAGCGCGCGCTGCATCAGGGCGCGCTCCTCGGCGCTGATCTCGTGGCCCTCGGACTCGCGCTCGGCCAAGGTGCCATAGCCTGTCACGTCGAGCGGCGCACAGTCGGCCTGCTTGAGGATGGCCACGCTCTCGCGCACCGCCTCGGCCTCATCCACGCCCGAGGCATAGATCATCAGCGCGGCACCGGTGGCCCCCTCGGGCAGCCCGTCGCCCGCCTTGCGCCCGATTTCCACCAGCAATGTATAGACCTGCTGGCGGCTTGGTTTGTCGCTCATGCGCGCGCCCTCCCGGTTTTGTGAACCCCTGAGCGAGGGGGCGCGCGAAGTCAAGCGCCGCTCAGCCTCGGTCGAAATGATCCCGCAAATCCTCGGCCCCGCCGATATGGGTGCCGTCGATGAAGATCTGCGGAATGGATTTCGCCCGTGGCAGGCGTGCGGCATAGTCGGCGCGCACCTCTGGCCGGGTCATGTCATGCTCCTCATAGGCAAGGCCGCGCGCCCTCAGGAACGCCTTTGCGGTCTCGCAATAGGCGCATCCCGGCCCGGTGAAGATCTCGATCCGCATGGCGCGCCTCAGTGGTTGATGGTGAGCTTGGGCTTGACCCCGTCGAACATCGGCTCGAGTGCCACGCCAAGCGCGTCGCCGAATTTCGACACCGCGATATAGGTGGTGATGACAAAGGCCGCATCGACGATCTGCGGCTCGGACCAATGGGCGTGGAGCCGCTCCCACAGGCCCTTGGAGACGCGGTTGGCGTCCTCGCCGATCTGCACGCAGAAATCCAGGAGCGCCACCTCGGCTTCGGTGAAATGCGGGCTGGTGCGGTATTTCACCCCGTCGATATCGGCGACCTTCTCGGAGGGGATGCCCAGCATGTCGCACAGCCGCTCGTGCTGGACCACGCAATACTGGCAATCATTGCCCTGCGTCGCCTTGAGGATCAGCAACTCCTTGGTGTTCCAGTCAAGCACCCCGTCCTTGAGGATCGCCATGATCGTGTCGGTAAAGACATTGCCGTATTCCGGCTGGTGGCCGAACACCTTGAAGATATTGAGCAGCGCCTGAAACCGCGCCTCGGCCCGGTCGTAAAAGGCAAGCGTCTCGGGGTTGGCCTGTTCGCGTTCGACATAGGATACAGTCATGGCGGTCTCCTTTTCTGGAATGATCGTTCTGTTTCGGGCAAAAAATTTTCACATCAGAAGGGCCCGCGCTTGGGATGTGATGGCGGCGGGGGCCGCGTCAGGGGTTGCGCCCGCGCGCATCAGCACGCGCAGCCCCACGAACAGCCCCAGAAGGGTTTGCGAAGTGTGCGCGGCGTCGATATCGGCGCGGATGGTGCCAGCGGCCTGCGCGGCCTCGATCCGGTCGCAAAAGAACGCCTCGACCCCCTCGAAGGCCGCCGTCACCAGATCGCGGATTTCGGTGTCATGCGGGGCCAGTTCCAGCGCGGTATTGACCAGAAGGCAACCCCCCGGTTGGTCCGGTGCGGGTGGGGTGGCGGCGGCGTCGAAGGCGGCAAGGATCGCGTCGCGCGGCGACAGGTCGCGCGCCAGCCGCGCCAGAAAGCCGCGCCGCTGGCGGTCGTCATAGCGGCTGAGGCTGGCCAGAAACAGCCCGCGCTTGTCCTCGAACCCGGCATAAAGGCTGGCGCGGTTGACGCCCGTGGCCGCGACCAGATCGTTGATCGACGTGGCCTCATACCCGCGCGCCCAGAAGGCGGCGATGGCGCTGTCCACCACCTTGTCGGGATTGAAGCTGCGTGGGCGTCCCATGGATCAAACCTGCCGTTTTCGGAACGATCAGTCAAGAAAAGAACGCCCCCGCCCTTCTCAGTCCCGCAACAACTCGTTGATCCCGGTTTTGGACCGCGTCTGCGCGTACGACCGGCTTTCCTGTCGAGCACCCCTCGCCCGCCTCGGAAGAGCATCTGACCGCTGGGCGATTTTTCGCTGAGTTCTCTCAGTTACGGTTAATCTGTCGTTTCAAAATCCGGATAAGGTCCTGCACGTCTCCGGCTCCGGGCTGAAAACGGTAATCAAGCGGACCCACACCAACTGCATTCCCCACCTCGTCGGTAAATTCCTGTAGTTTTTCGAAAAATTCGTGAGCCTCACTACTGCTGTGCTCCCCGTATTTCTGACTGCTTCTAAAAGACTCGACGTCACTATGAGAAATGTATTTATTGCGTGCTTTATCGATATAATTTTCACGATATCGCATTATTTCGGCACCCAAGGCATCTATCCGAGGAGTGAGTCTGCCAACATTGCCCACCTCTTCCACGATCCAGCACACTGAGAGATTGGCGCGTCCACCTGTTCTCGCCGGATCGGTCAATCGCCCGATCTGCAATATAATCGATTGAATGAGCCAGTCATTCAAATCTTGGAAGAAAAAACCTGCGGTATGCCTGAGCGCAACATCTACCCTTTCGTCCTCGCTTTCATACAAGGCGAGGTAGGTGTTGAACGTGTTGCGGAGGTTTATGCACTCGTTCTGAAAACACAGGAAATCTTTCTTGAGTTGATCGAGCATCTCAGTCCCGCAACAACTCGTTGATCCCGGTTTTGGACCGCGTCTGCGCGTCCACCCGCTTCACGATCACAGCGCAGTAGAGGTTGATCCCCCCCTTCGACGGCATCGAGCCTGCGACCACCACCGAGTAGGGCGGCACCTCGCCATAGCTGACCGCGCCGGTCTCGCGGTCCACGATCTTGGTGGATTTGCCTATGAACACGCCCATCCCCAGAACCGAGCCCTCGCGCACGATGCAGCCCTCGACCACCTCCGAGCGCGCGCCGATAAAGCAGTTGTCCTCGATGATCGTCGGCCCCGCCTGCATCGGTTCCAGCACGCCGCCGATCCCGACACCACCCGAGAGGTGCACGTTTTTGCCGATCTGCGCGCAGGAGCCGACCGTGGCCCAGGTATCCACCATCGTGCCGCTGTCCACATAGGCCCCGAGATTGACAAAGGACGGCATCAGCACGACACCCGGCGCGATATAGGCCGAGCGGCGGACCACACAGTTGGGCACGGCGCGAAACCCGGCGGCGCGCCATTCGGTCTCGCCCCAGCCCTTGAACTTGCTGTCCACCTTGTCCCACCAGCCGCCGCCTTGGGGGCCATTGTCATGGATTTCCATATCCTTGATGCGAAAGCCCAGAAGCACCGCCTTCTTGGCCCATTGGTTGACATGCCAGTCGCCGGTCTCCTGCCGCTCGGCCACGCGCAACGCGCCCGAATCGAGCGCGTTCAACGTCTCCTCGATGGCCTCGCGCGTCGCACCCCCGGTCGCGGGGGTGATCGTGTCGCGCGCCTCCCAGGCGGCTTCGATGGCGGTTTCCAGTTGGGCGTTGGACATGGCGGCGCTCCCTCGGGTGTTGTTTGCGGTTGGCTCGCCTATAGGGCCAAGGGCGCACGGGATCAATGCGCGCGCGCCTGCCCGTCGTGCCGCGTCATCCTCTGGCTTGGCCAGAGGATCTCTGGCCTGCGGGAGATCCCCGCCTGCGCGCTAGGCGATTCACACATTTCGGAGCCTCCATCCGTGGGCGAGGGATTTGAAGTATTGGAGCCCGTGGCGGAAGGTGATTGGGCCGGGCGGTTTGG